>DATEUM010000027.1:0-8829 GCA_035283085.1 Candidatus Nanoarchaeia archaeon | reverse complement strand
TATCTAAACTCGTCACCTTTGCGAACCTCCGTGCGAACATTCTCGAATCGCTTTGGTGCTTTGTCAAAAGTAACTTTATTTATTAAAGCATTAAATTTTCTTGCCAATCTATCACCGGTTATATTAACATGTTTATCAATGCTAGAAGGAATGGCCTGCACTTCTTCAATGTAATTTTCCAATGCCTTGAGTTCTGATTCAGCAAACATGCTGGCAGTTTTGGCATCACCTTTGCCTTGGTTTATTAAATTATTAAACTTTTCAATCCATGGGCCAACGTGTTTCTTCATTGCTCCACGAGAGACGTATGCGTCAACAACCTTAAAGATATTTTCTTCGTGAGGATTCAGATATCCTTTGCGTTGTTCTTCTGCCCACCATTTAAAGGTTTCAGGTTGCTGCCATTTTTTAGTTGCGCCTTCAAAAGACATGCTTTCTGCTTTAATTCTTGGCGCATAATCTTTTAGCATTTGCTCAAAAGGAATACCATATTCTGTGCCAGCTTCACGTAAAATAGATGAAAGCTCCTTAGCTGCGCTCCATTCTTTTTCTGTTAAGTATTGGAACTTCTCGTTCCATTCTTTGTTCTTTGCTATATAGCTCTTTGCTTGGTCGAATGTCCACCTTTGTTCATCTATGCCATGCGTTTCAAGTAAGCGGTAAATTCGCTGCGCATTAGAAAACAACATACCTTTTTTGATCTGGTTTATTCTATGCCTGTATGGATTTGCCGATGCAAGCATACGCGATAATCCGTCTTGTATGCGTAATCCGATATTGGCAAAAGGCATTTTAAGTCTTTCCTCAATACGAAACAAGTTTTCCTGTTGAACATTAATATAACGTGAAGCTCCAAGCATACTTGCTGGTTTTTTACGCATGTCGGTCGAGACAAAATCCGTTACAGCGGACTTGGCATATTCCGAACGTGCAAAATCTTTTGCATACTCTATTGCGTCAACCTTTGGCAGTGGAGGGGTTTCCCAAGTAAGCAACAATGGGCCAATATCTTCTTGCACTGAATCAAGCTCAGTCTTGCGCTTTTTTAAACCTTCAGCATTTTGTTCAATATATTGGCGTAGCTTTGCGCCAAGCTCTTCGCTTAACTCAACAAGCTCTGGAGCGTTGGCTTCTGTAGCAACTTTAATTTCTTGACGTTTAACTTCCGTTGGATCGGTAATTTTTTGTTCAAGCTTTGCTCTGCGGATAGCCTTTTTGGCAACTGCTTGCTCTTTGCGAACAGTTTGCTCAGTTTCCTTGCCAAGAAAAGCGTCAACTTCCTCTAAGGTAGAAAAGTTGTAATCAATTCCATTCTTTTTTACATCGTAAGTCAACGCTGCATTATTAGACATACTGGCCTTGAGTTCAGCGCTTTGCTTTTGCGCTTTATCTTTTAAGCCTGCCAGTGAAAATGTTTTGGCAGGAGTCGCTTCATCAGCAGTAGCTTTTATAGTGTCGTTGGCAATAACATCGAACTGTGGGTCAAGCTCATCGTTCAAGGACATTTCTTTGAATATTTCATTTTCCTTGATATGCTTTTGCAATTCAACACGCTGCTTGATGTAATCAATTCTTTGGATTTCGCCAGCATCGAATTTTGCCTTTAAGTTTGCAATTTCGTCAGTTGCTTGCTTATGTTTCAACTGGCCTTCTTCTATTGTTGACTTGGCTTTTCCGCTGCGTCCAACATTTCTTTCGCCCAGTCCCTTTCCTCTTGCGGCAGCGTTTTGTCTAATGACCTCACTTGCAGAAAAAGTTTGAAATTTGGGCTCCACTTTGCTGTAGTCTTGTAGGCTTTTTGTAATTCTTTCGATTTCATATCCATGATCTTTATACACCCCCAATGCTTTATTTTCTATTTCTGCAAGATGTTTGTATCCTATTTTCGATTCAAGAACCCCAAACCACGAAGTAAAAACTTCGCCATGACCGGTTTCTTTTACATGAGTAAACTCGTGCAATAATGTATGCACAAGATTGGAAGCCTTGATTTGTTCTGGGCTTGTTCCAATTTTAATAGCATCCTGATATGCAACATTTTCCAGCAACTTACTTGTAATAGAAAATGGGTTAAAGGCAATTATGTCTGGTAGCCCAAGTTCTTTGTTGGGTCTAAACCCATGAACTCGCGGGTCTAAAGTTACTGCTACTTCTATTGGATCAATGCCCAAAGTTTTATTGATTGTACCAAAAAAATCATTAAATATTCCAGCCAGTGATTTAAATACTGGGCTGCCTGATATTTCTAGCTCAACCTCTTTATGCTTGCTTTCAAACGGGTTTATTACTTTGATGCCGTCAATAACGGTAGCTGATTCTATTTCCGCTCGAAGCTTTTCAATATCTTTGTTAAGTCTTTTATTCGATAAATCTTCAATTAATGGTTTGACAACTTCATTTATTTTATCTTTTATATCACGTAAAAGCTCTGTTCTGTTTTTTAAAAACGGGTATCTTTCATCTGCAGTAAGTGGTGTTCTTCCAAAATTAACCTCTACCTTAAAATCAGGCCGTTTGTATATATTCCAGCTACCAGGGCTTATTTGTAGCTTCAACCCTTTGTTATAAACGGTTCCATCAACTTGATAATTTTCACTACCCCAAGCGTAACCGTAAGGCTCTGCCGGTGTTAGTTTAATAGTTATAATATTGCCATCTTTCATATCAATTTTTATTGGTTCAATGATGCTTTCATGAGCAGAGAAATCCTTAGCTTTAAAATTAATGGTTCTGTGTTCATCATACATATCCCTAAAAGAAATGTTCGCAGGAGTCCTTAGGCTGTTTGCATAGTTTACCACTTCATCCTTTAAGCTATACATGCTTGTTGATTGTGGAAGAAACGTCTCGATTTTTGTTCCAATGGGAATATCGTAGCCAACTTTTTCTGTATTTATTTTAATTTTACCATTTTCAATGGCATCTATGGTTGATTCAAAGCTTGATCTAAAACGTCCCTGCGCAGTATCCGTAACGCTGGTTACTTTAACCTTGTCTGGATATAAAATAAAACCAGCCTTGGCAAACCCATATCCGCCACGAGAAGTTTCAGTTTTCCCCCCCGGATTGCCAAGTTCAAGCAAACTTGAAGCAATCTGGTCTCTTGTCATGCCCAACCCTGAATCTTCAACAGAAAAATACTTGGCATTATCTCTAAAACCAACCTCAACATCAAGCGTCCTATTTTCAACAGGCAAAGAATCCATAGCATCTAATGAATTTTGAAACAGTTCATTAACCATTGTCCTTTCTGGATTCTGATTTAGTATATCTTTTTTCAAAACTTGCAGAATTTGTTTTTTATTTGAAAAACCAAACTCTGTTTCTATTGATCCATCTTTTAAAACTTTAGATTCGAATTTAACCGGGCCTGTTCTTGGTTTGTCAAACTCTGCTCGCTTTGCTTCCAACGCTTCTTGGATGCTTAATCCACTTTTAGGATTGACAGTAAATGTCCCTTCTTTTCCTTGACGTAAATCGGTAAACATTGGAAGGTCGCCTTGCATGCCATTAAACTTAATACCAAGACGATCAGCTTCGGCTTTGTATTGATCTTCAATAGACAAAGTTTTTACCGGTGCCTTGGCGGCTTCAGTGGCAGGCTTGGCTATTTGCTCTTCATATGCCTTGGGCGCTTCCCATTTACCAAGATAGTCGGCCTCTGTATATTCCGGTAATTCGCCAATCTTCGTAACTATGTCGGGGTTTTCACCAATTTTATTTTCAACAAACGTGATCTTGTCAAGCATGTCTTGTAAATAGACCTGCTTCTTTTCATCACCAGAAATCACAGCCTCTTTGAATGCATCTGTTAATTGTGATTTTGTCTCATAAAGATTATTTTTTATAAAATCTCCAAGTTTTTCTTCGGCAATGAGTTCAGCCCGCAATCCTTCAATTATTTTAGGGGTTGCAGTTGGTTTATATTCCTTCGGTTTTGCACCAAAGGCTAACGGCAAGAGACTTATCGTCGTTTCAAGTGTTGCCCCTATTGCTGGCGATCCAGTTAGATCGGCATAAAATTGTCCAGTAGTTTTTCCTATGTCTGCAAATACGCCAAATCCAGCAGTCATTAGACCACGGACGATGTGTGCTTCAGGAGCCACGTAATCACGGTCAAGCTGTAACAAGTTGCTAAAGAAATGTTTGGAACTTTCTATGCTTTCGGTTGCCTTATCCAGTGATCCAGAAGCAATTCCGCTTGCTATTCCAGCAAGTCCTGGAATTGGATTCAAAAAATCTGCAATGGGAGCTAACGCTGCATGCGCAGTTTCAATTCCTGACATAAAATCGCGCTGCAAGGTATCGCCAAGAGATTTACTTTGCTCTTCTCCAAGCTTAAGGCCCTTGTTTATATCTGCGATTCCAGTAGAAACTGATTGCCCAAGAATAGAGTTACCAATTCCAGCCAAGATTGATCTTGGAGAATTGGTTTTGTCATCGTTAAACACGGGGGTTGGTCTGCCTTGCTGTTCTTTTTCAATTCCTAATGGATCAAAAAGATTTAACGGGTCAAGATTTTGCTCTTCATTTATGCCCAACGGATCAAGATTTGCCATTATAATTTACCTTGCTTTTTTGCTTTAGCAATATAGGCTTCTATGTAAGCATCGTCTGCACCAGCAGCCTTTAATTGATTGCGAACATTTTGTTCTTTTACAAGGCCAACCGCAGGAGCAATTGCTTTGGTGGTTGCAGCGCCAACTTTAGGTACGACCGTTGGAGGCGTGGAAACTTGCAATATCTTCTTGCCCCACGACAAAGGGTCGGTCATTCGAGAAGCATCTTGCTCTGTAACAATATATCCCTTTGATGTAAGATCATCAATTACAGTGGTAGCTTTCGGATCGCCTGCCTTGTATGGAATTGCAGTAAATTTTTTCGTTGTATCGTCATAAACACCAAGCCCAACAGCAGCTATTGACTTAAAGGCATCATCAATGGAAGTTAGTTTTGCTCCAGCGTTACTAGTTTGCGATTCACGCATGCCAGCTCCCTGCTCATAAAACTTTCCAATTGAAGGCTGTATCGCAGCAGAGGCACGCTCTTTCTCTGCCTCAGCCTTTAACTTATCAATTTCCGCTTGCATTTTTTCACGTTCCGCAAGCGTCTTGTTTTTATAGTCTGACAAATCAATTGTCATTTTGGTTATTTGTGCCTTTTTAACTGGGTCTTTTTCGTATGCTTCCAGCAAATTGTCAAGCTCTTGTTTATGTAGCTGTTTTGCCTTTTCCACAGCAATGGGGATCATGGCTGTTTGTTCTGCCACCTTTGCTTTGGTAACTTCTGGAGCAAGGGCCAAGTTTGCTCTAGTTGTAGCAGTAGCGGACGCTCCCGCCAAAGAACCAGCGCGTTCCGCTTCGATTGGCGTCATTGTTCTTGCTTCTGTAGACTTACGCCCAAGCTGTTGTGGGAAAAACTTACCTGCTTGTTTTTCTTGGCCTTCGGCAAGAGCAAGCTGCCCCGCATTTTGTCTTTCAATCCTTCCCGGAATGCGTATAGAGGTTGCTGGAGTTCCACCGCCATAAGCATTGTTATAAGTTTCTGCATCAATAGAAACCCTTTTGCCAGATTGTAACGCTTCCATTAATGGGTTGGAAACCGCTTGAGCATTCCCAGACAAAACACCAGGACTTAGCCTTAGCGTTTTTTCCAAGCCGCCAACTTCTTCAGGAGACATTGTGCCGCCAAGCTCCATAATAGTTTGCAGTTGCATTAAAGCATCTTGTCTTTTACGTTCTTCGGCTAATTCATTTGCTTTAATATATGCACCCACTGGATCGTTATTGCGTAATGCTTCGGCAAGCCCTTGTCTTTGTGGCAAATATATAACAGCCATCTTGCTTCTCCTTTTATGGTTTTACCAGTGCGCTTGCCCCAGCCTTAGCTCCTTGACCAAGAATTTCCCATAATGCACCATTCACGCCTGGGTCAACTACTGTATTTTGATCATACATTGGGCTTAGCCCAAGAATAGCCATTAAAACTGAATCCTGTGGTCTTGAACCGGGCTGGCTTCTAAGCCAGTCCTGGTATCCTACATCAAGACCAGCCTGTTCATTTGCTTGTTTTATACCTCCAACGCCAGTCATGGCACTTGTCAATCCAAGGATTTCAGCAAGAGATTGACTCCCAAAATTAGATGCTGCGTTTATTGTTCCAATCCTATTCTGCGCAATATTTGATTCAAGGTTCGCTCTTCCTATGCCAAGAGCAGTGGCAAGATCACTGGCTGATTTTTCTTGCGCGACCTCTCTGCCGGTTCCATACAGCAACCCTTTTTTTGCATAGTTGCCAGAAATAGTTGGCATTATTTCTTCTTGCCAGTTCTTTATCATTGGGTTTGCAATCCCAGTCTCATATGCGCTTCGCATATAATCAGGGGTGGTATTAAGTGAATCAGTAAGCGCCCCAGTTACTTGCGGGGTAATGCCCGAAAGAAATGGCGAATAGTTTGTAAGGTTTTTTTCAGCCATATTAAAAATAGAGCTTAATGGCGCGACCCTATCTCCTCCATATGAAGGTATCGCAGTATCACCGGCATACCCGCCATAATATGTAGCAAGTTTTTTAAGCAGCTCTTGCTGCTCAGGAGTGTACCTTGACGCTTGTGGTTGATTTTCTACTGACGGCGCCTTGCCAAGTACTTGATCAGTAAGGTCTGAAAAAAAGTTTCCCATAACTATACCTCTTTTAACATAATCTGGTTAATTGTTTTAAATCCAAACTCTTCAAACTTTTTTGTATTTTTTGTTATATACATCATTTCGTGTATTGCATTTTTATATGCCCAGCTTTGCATTTCCTCAAGCATTGCTTTTTCAATACTTTCATCTGCACCAAAGAAGCAAGAAATCATCAAAAAAAGCCTATCGTTAATATTGCTTGTTATATAACCTACCGCAAGCCCGCATACATCAACAGAATCTTCCTTTTCATCAGAAGCAATAAATAGCAAAAACGACTGGCTCTCAATGTTCCTGCGAATATTTTGCAATATACGAACTGCATCATATTCCGCTATCTCCTCATTTTCAATAAACAAATCAACGAGATGTTTTATATGGGGGATTACATTGCAATCCTTAGTTCTTGCTACTTTCATTTTATTCCCTCCAGAATAATTTAGTTAGGCAAAGCCGTTATGGAAAGCTCGCATTCAATTTCTATTATCAAACCTTTTGGTGCCGTGGTAGATGCAGCATCAACATCGACACGTAATACATCGCCACTTGTCAGAAAATTGTTTTCAGTATCTATCGTTCCTTTTATCGCAGAAGTACGAGAGCTTGTTTCTCCTGTTTCAACTGCTACATTTGTTGATAGCACATCAACTGCTTGTGTTACGTTTGCAATTTGAATTGTTGTAGAGTCTGTTGTTCCAGCCGTTATTACTGTGGCATAAACTTTCTTTATTTCATATTCGTTTAGTTCGTCAGGAACAACAAAATAAGCAGCACCATCACCAACCGCAACGTCTGTAGTTGGTGCGAAAACTGCAAGTTCGATTGTTTTTATTGTCTTTGATAAAAGACTATCAACATATGCCTCCAACTCTGCGACAACATGATCTGAATATTCAGCGGCCCTTGAAAGCATGGCAGCATCTAAATCAGACTGTACTTCTTCAGACGGTATTCTTGTTTCAAGATAACCCTCTAGCTCTGCAACAACAATATCTGCATAATCGGCAATCCTATTGTTTACAAACGCACGAATAGCTTTTTGTGAAAAAAGTTTTGTGTCAAGGTTGTCAGTTGTATCTTCGTCAGTTTCTATTTTCGCTTGTAATCCAGCAGGGGTCACAATACGTTCTGCGTCTGTACCAGAAATAACCTCTGCGCTTGTTGCAAGCTCAGCCACGCCTGCGACTGTTTCTGATGCGGCTTGCTTACCAGAAGTAAAGGCTGTGCGCAATGTAATTTTTTTGCTTTTACTGGAAACCTCAGCCTCTATTAAATCTGAATTTGAAGCGCTGGTAGCTTCGCCTAAGTCTGAAATTTTTACTCCCATGTTACACCCCTATGGCTGATAAAATTTATCGTAAAACAACCTATCCAAATCTTTTTCAATATTTGATACATTCTTCCTAAGCCTATCAAACGCAACGATTAGGCTGTTAAGTTTAGCAACAGTTTCTTTTATCGTGGCACCTTCTGGAAGCGTAGATGGAGCAAAGTCATCACGAAGACTCATATAGAAATCTCTCTATTGTCGCCACCGGAAGTAATGCGATCAATGCCGCTTGTGGTTATTCTTGTTATGTTATACGTCAATATTGGCTTAACAACCCTCTTTTTCCGTATATATCCAAGCTCCCATCCTGACACTTCAAACCACTCATTATTTGTATTATTTCTAAGCCTAAGCATAAACTTGTCAGCAGTTTTATCGATTTTTCTTAAAAATGAAACAGAATCAGTTGTTCTATTTTGCACCAACTCGCCAACCAAAACAAAATTTTGCCCGTCATCTATGCTTATATAAACATCCAGGTTATATCCTTTTCCAAAAACAACAAGTTGACAAAGAAAACTAAATACATCAATCCCTGACAACACATAACTTTTTGTATCAATGTAGCCATCAATAGCAACTCCGTCATCACTATACGATGAAGGATTTAACTGATGTATGTAGCCGTCACTTGTTCCAAGCAAACAAAATGTATTATTTTTTAGTATTGACCTGTCGCCTATCTTTAAACTATAGGTGCCAATTTTATTAAGAGCTTCCCCTATTTTCACAGAAGTATCGGTAGAACCAAAACCAGAACTTGTTATTTTTTTATCAAACTCCCAAAAAGACCATGCTTCCGTTATGTAATTA
>DATEUM010000026.1:0-16831 GCA_035283085.1 Candidatus Nanoarchaeia archaeon | reverse complement strand
CATTTGGAATCCCAGTCAAACAAGCCTCTCACTTGCCTGGGATTTTTACCTATAGCTTTTCTTCGCTGGTTTCTGTTCATTTTTCAAAGCGCGCCTGTGTTGCAAGGCGTGCATTATGACTGGTATGGAAATTCCGATGATGAATAATACAAAAATCAACACAATGTTGTATAACTTCAAATTGAGGCCAAGGAAGGAAACTGCAACTGCTGAGGCTGCGCCCACAATGGCGGGGCCTGCGAATGTCAGCAGCAATAATATTCCTATCGCGCCTATTAGCAAGATGTGCATCGCAGTCAGGATGCGCTTTATTCCTGGCGAAATCTTTTCGTGCCTCAATGCCAGAATCGCGAATAGCAATATGAGGAGCAAAAGCGTTGGCACTGCGTACAACGGATTTGGCCCCCTGAAAGGCTTTACCTGTACTGCAGATCCCAGTATGGGCTCAAAAGGTGATGGTGGTATTTCCAAGGACGGTCCGACAGCGACTTGCTCTGCAGGCATCTCTCTTGCAGGCTCGCCAAAGAATGTTACCCTTAAGTTGACAGTGTTGTCAGTCTTTGACAGCGCTGTAATTTCTACATCAGATATTCCGTCGCCAGTTAAATCAAACAACTTGGTTTCGTTTACCCTGAATTGCGCCTTGAAAGGCTCAGATTGTATTGTAAGTTCTATTGCATCTGTGAAAATTCCTGACAGCCTTATTGAATGCGGCCCATCTGAAAGCCTGCAGCCATAAGGAACGCCAAGGCCCAGAGTGATTGTCTGTGGCGTGCTGATAGGACAGGCATTGACAGCAGCTGCAGCTCCTCCGCCTCCGCCACCTCCACCGCCGCTACCAGAACTGCCTCCGCCTCCAGCACTTGGTGTTGAAACTGTAAGTGTTCTTGTCTTGCTTCCTGCAGAATAGTTTTCATTTCCATTGTAAGTTGCATTCAACACAAAGGTGTCTGCTAAATTGTAGGTTGTCAAATTCGTCAAAGGCGATGCTCCTGAATTTATCAAAACACTGTCTTCAGTCAAGTTCAGGTTTCCAGAGGACGGCGTCACAAGAGTTGCAGTTATGTTGACCGCTGTCCCTGTGTCGACGGAAAGGTCAGAATGCTGGCCGTTCAATGTCAGATTTACTGTTGGTGAGGCCTTGCTCACAGTCAGCGTTTCGGTGTCGCTTCCAGAAGTGTAATTCTGCGTAGCTGCTGAAGTGCAGGCATAGCTATAAGTTCCAGCAGCAAGCGTCTGTATGTCTGGATTGCTTACTGATGCCGAATTTCTTGTTATTGCGGCTACTGACTCAGGATTGTTGGCAGTGCAAGTGACATTGCTTTCAGTGCCATATGTTATGCTGCCGGACGGGTTAAGATTTATGGACAAGGCAGTAACAGCTTTGTCAACTGTATATGTTTGGTTTGCCGTGCTGTTCCTGTTGCCTGCAGTGTCATTTGCGTGCCACTTGTATGTGTAAGTGGCTGCAGCCAGAGGACCGAAAGTCTTTGAGTAAACACTGCCTGATGTGTTGAAACTGGTGTAATTAGCGCCATCGAATTCCAAAATTACTGTACCTAAGCCAGTATTGTCAGTTACAGTTGCGTTGAACACATAACCCGCTGTTGATGAATATGTTGCGGGATCGCTCGGGCTTTCTGTCAATGAAGCGAATTGCGGGAAGCCGTTGTCAACAGTGATTACGCGCGTTTCGGATACATTAGTGTTGCTGGAAGTATCAGTGCCATAAACCCTGAACGTGTGCGTCCCCACAGACAGGCTTGCCTTATTTATGGTGCAGTCAACATCTGTGCCGCCAGGCCCTGCGATTGACATCGATTCATTAGCGCCATCAAATTCGAGCGTGCAAGAGCCCACACCTACAGCATCCTTGACATTGATGGTGATTGTTATGTTGTTTATTGTTACTGAATTGTTTGCCGGTGTAGGGTTTATGAAAGTTACAGAATATGGGGGCGTCAGGTCAGCATTTACAGTCACGACACGGGTTTCGGAAACATCAAAGACTTTTGTGCCTGAGTCGTTGGCATATGCCTTGTAAGTATAATTGGCAGTGGTAAGGCCTGTCCGGTTTACATACCAGTTGTTGCTGGGCAATGCAGTGGCATTGCTCATGGTGTAGTTAGTGCCATTCCATTCCAGCTTTGCCTCTGTGGCATTTCCATTCGCAAGAGAGACATTGACGAAAACAAAGTTAGCAGCCACTGTGCTGCCATTTGCCGGCGTCGGAGAAACAAAAGTTACATTCAATGCCGTTGTGTAATTGACTACAAGTTTCGGCCGGTTTGTAGTGTTTGTGCCTTCACTGCTTGTGAAAATCTTTCTTGAATCACCATCAATCGTGTTTGCAAGCATCAGGCCACGGTTTGACCAGGTGCCGTTAACCCAACCTTGTACGAGTGGTGCAACATTCCAGGTGTAATAGCCATTTCCGTTTACTGCTGTTCTCGCAAATTCTGTTGCAGTGTCGTAGTCTCCTCCTTGTGTTGTCCAAGTAGAAGTATTTGTAGCATTGTTCCAAGTCGCGCCATTATTTGTCTGCGAGCCGGTGCCGGTGCCTTCATCCCAGGCAGTCGTCATTCGGTATATGCTGATATTGACTGGATTTTGGTCAGCGCCGCCTTCGCGGTATAGCGTCAAAACCGCACTTGTTATTGTTGCAGTAGAAGTTATGTTGGACAAGTCAAATTGTATCATCGCCCTTTCATCAGTAGATGCAGACTTGACTTCGATATCTGCTTGGGCTCCCTGATTTCTGTCATTAAAAGCACCTTGAATATAAGTGTCCTTCCCAGCGCCGTTCGGCTGCTGCGTTTCAGAGAATGCTGGGTCTGTTGATGTTATGTTAATCTGGTAATTCTCGCCCGGCGTTATTGTTTGAACGAAAGTCCAGTTGCCTGACGGGCACTCCTGCGTTTCAAAAATCCAGTCAGCACACTTGTACAATGCATTTGCATCAGGGCTTGCTGTGACCGCCACTGTAGCTGTTGCAAAATCCAGCTGCGTTGGGTCTATTGCATAAACTTCTGCAGTTGGCAAGCCATTGACTTCTGGCACAATAGTTTCAGGAACATCATCTACTCCTATTACAGCAACAATATCCTCTGTTGCCCGTATGTTTGTGAACTCTATGGACTGTATTGGCAGCTCCTCTGTGATATAGACGAGAAGATTATTTTCATCTGACGGAAGGACTTCAAAGCTTTCTGATGAACCTGTTGCTGGCTGAGAAATGTCTTCAGGAATGAAAATGTTTTCTATGAGGCTTTCCCCCGCAGATTCTATTTCAACACCAGCCTCATCGAGCAAAGTTATGTTGGCATCGACAGGGCTGCCCGAACTGTCAACAATGACAATTGTTACATTGACAGGTATCTCTGTCAAGTCCAGCAATGTATATGTCAAGTCAGATATCAACAGCTCGCCGGAGGAAATCTCTATTTCCAATGTATAGTTTTCTTCAGAAATTCCTTCTGGAAGCAGGCAGGTTTCCAGGCATTCACTTGAAAACGCGATTGCTTGCTGGGGAATCTCTAAGGGAATTGTGAGGTTTTCTTCTGCAGGTGCAGTTGCATTTTCTTCTGCTGGGGCTGTGATGTTTTCCTCTGGTGTTATCTCTTCAGGAATTGTCAAGTTCTCTTCTTCCTTAGGAGTTTCCTCCGCAGGCACTTCTGTGGAAGGACTTTCCTCTATGGGCGCAGATTCTGCGCCCGCGTCACTGCCAGATGTGGTGTCAGACTCTGGGCTTCCGATAACATCAGTTGATGTACCAGAAGACGGTTGTGGCGCGGGCTCTGCAGTCTCAGCTTTCTTTTCTTCTTTCTTCTCTTCCTTAGCCTCGTCTTTAGCTTCTTTTTCCTCAGCCTTCTCTTCCTTCTTTTCCTCTTTCTCTTCTCCCGTAAAAAATCCTGTTACAGTATCGGGGAGAGCTTGCTGCTTCTCGAATTCAGAAGTGTCAAAAACTAAAAATGACTGGTTTGTTGTTTTTAGATAAACTTTTGCTTCTGTGTCCTCAGAAAAAGAGCCAGAAACTTTGAAGCTCTGCAGGTTAAACACGAGGATGTCAGAAATCTGGAGCTCAACGATTTCTGATGATGTGAAATTCTTCCCTATGGACTGCGAGAATTCAACAGATTCACCAAAGAACCTGCCAGTAATCTGTGGGTTTATCAGCAAGACGCTGATAGTAACGGCTAAGAATGCAATTATTAGCAATAGCTGAATCTTTTTCCTATCTTGCGGCTTATGCCTCAAGGTCTGACACCACCTTGTTTAATGTGACCGTCCTCCGAATAATATCTCAGGTTTCCCTATATTATAAGTGTTTTGTTATTCAATATTGCTGATTAGCATATTATTTGATTTTAATATTGGCCGCCGTGCCTGAAATTACTAATCTTTTGTTCTCAACAGAAAATGTGCCTGAGAAACCCGCTAAGACTAGGGTGTTATCTCTTAACTCCAGCTCATCTTCCCCAGTAATTAACGTGCCTGATGCATCATAAGAGAATTCCTCCAGTGATAGGTCTAGTGTTATGGAATTATAGTTTAATGTCCCATCAAGATTAAGATTGCCTAGCTGAGGGGTAACTCTTATGCCATTAACAGATGCCTCTGCAGATTTTCCAGATAGTGATAAATCATCTGCGATGCTAAGGTCCCCGGAAAATTCCTCCACATCGAGACTCGCATCTGAAAACTCAAGCTTTTCAGAGTTTACAGAAAGGGAATTTGGCCCTGATGTGCTAGCTGAGATCTTTCCCACATCCCTGAGACTTAACCCAGTAAAATCTAGGTCAGCAGTGAACTCTCCGCTGTATATCTTTTCCTTTTCAGGATTAAGGAAACTTCCTGTGAGGGAATCTTTCAGCGAAGGCGTGTCGATATTGGGAAGAGCTTCGGGCGCAAACAACGCGATGCCTGCTGCGGCTATGCCAAATATCAGGCCAAATGCAATGAACAGCATAGTTTTGCGTTGTAATGTCATGTCAAGCTTCAGTATTCCTTATGGGCAGTTACAGAATATAAGCCTTACCAAACTTTTTATACCTCTGCTGCATTGATAACGGCTAATGGTCCTTGACTGGCTTATCAATATCCACAGGGCTGAAGAGCATCCAGAGCGCATGCTGTTTCTTGGCTTTTTCTACAGTTCCGTAGCTGTTGCCCTTGCCTTATTCATATTCCCTCGCGAGGCAGGAGCAGTGATGCTGGTCCTGACTGTGGCTGCCTTTATGCCTATTATGCTGAACTTGATGAAAGTGGAGAGCCTTAGGGATAAGGAGAGCAAATTCCTAGTCAAGCAGCACTGGCCGGCCCTGAAATTATTTGTTTTCATGTTCGCGGGCATGCTTCTTGCCTACACAACATGGTTTCTTCTTCTGCCAACTGAAATAGGCGCAAATCTTTTCTCTATGCAGCTTGATACGATCACTTCAAGGGGTGTTGAATTGGGCGCTGTAACCGGGGGCGGCGGCTTCCTTTCAATTTTTCTCAACAACATAAAGGTGCTTGTGATAGGAATACTTCTGGCACTTGTATTCGGCGCTGGCGCAATATTTATTTTGGACTGGAACGCAACTGTCCTTGCAGCCCTTCTGGGCGGCACCTTGAAACACAGCCTTGACATTTCTGTCGCAAGATATCTGATACACGGCATTCCGGAAATCTCTGCTTACTTTATCGGAGGCCTAGCAGGAGGAATAATATCAATCGGTATAGTAAGGCACAAGTTAGGAACTAAGAATTTCTCCAAGACCTTGATGGACTCTGGAGAGCTCATCCTTCTGGCAGTCTTTGTGTTGCTGATTGCGGCAATACTCGAAGTCTGGGTGTCTCCGCTGATTTAACAGACTTTCTAGTGTTACAAGCTGAAGTGCGCTTCAGCTGTACATCTGAACTCTTCAGATTGTATCTCTAAAGCCCTGCAAAGTCTTAGCTGGCCTTATTCTAAGACTTAACCAGTCAGCTATCATCAACTGTAAGGAGAGAACGATTAACAACTACTGGTCGATAATGCTTCAGTAATTTATACTCCCCGCCGGTGTTAAGGGCATGGAACTAGAAGAGAAACAAAAACTCGTGCTTACTCTGGCGATAGCCTTTATAGCAGTAGTCTTTGTATTGTTCGCGATGTTTGGGAGTTCTGACATGATTACTGGGTCATTCATACGATAGGACTGTGTTGACTGGCTAAGTTATGCTTCAACATAGTGTGAGTGTGATCTGAGCGGCCCTGATGTAAAGACTTAACCTTGTGTGGCTTAAGGCCATACAACCGTGTAGAAAACTTCTGCCAGCTTTACAGACGTACCAGGC
This sequence comes from Candidatus Nanoarchaeia archaeon, assembly GCA_035283085.1. Lineage (GTDB taxonomy): Archaea > Nanobdellota > Nanobdellia > UBA10117 > UBA10117 > DATEUM01. The sequence goes on along the minus strand of DATEUM010000026.1, from coordinate 10,510 downwards.
TCGACATAGACCAATATCTTGAATTCGCTGCCAGTGAATTTTTCGCTGTTTAGGAAGCAGCTGTCCACGCATCCTGTGAAAGGGCCTGTGGAAGCTGCAGTGTCTGATAAGCTTGGCTGCCACTCTAGTTTTTCAGCAAGGTCAATTTCCACGCTTATATCTTGTGCAGGCTCTTCCTGCGCATACGCAGCCCCTACTGAATACCCTGTAATAAGATTTTTCCGCTTATCTTCCATTATGGCGTTTGTATAGACAAGAGTCCTTTCACTGCCATCAGAATTGCTTATGTAAATTGCAACTGCGCCATTTCCTGTAATCTCTCCCGCAGCTGAAATCGAGTCGAGTGCTATTTGTTGGCTAGCCCTCATAGCCAAAGCCTGGCTTTCTGTAAATGTCAGGCCGATAACTTGCCCGTATGTATTTGTGGATACAAATCCAGTCACGGTGGGCCTGAAGAACAGCAGGGGAAGTGCAAGTATCAAAAGTATTATGACAACAATCTCAACCCTGAAAAGCGTCTTCTTTTTGTCGCCCGCAACAACCAATTTTGGCTTTTCAGTTTTCATCCTGCAAATAAAGCGCAGGGTTTGTATAAAAAGTTATCCCACAACCATAACTAAACTGGAACAGATACCCATCTCAGCGCATTTGGGTTCAAGAAGTGATACATTTTGCCTAACCAGAGCTCTGCTTTCTCATCAACAGCAGTAATACCTGTGGCTTTGTAAGGCCCCAAATCATCTGGAGCATAAGGAGCGTCTACGCCGGTCTTGTATGACAAATCATTGCGGCTGACAATCAAAAAGCCCACGCCTGCATCTCCCCTGTCAGCAACGCTTACTTCAATAGTTCCTTTATCCTTGTCCTTAACAAGAGCAAGAAGTGCTGTGTATGAGCATTCGCCTGCATTCTCATTCCTCTTGAAAGTTGCAAATCTTGCCTCTTTGCCGTTCTCATCTACAATGAACAAATTCTTCGGGGCCTTGTCAGAGCCTCGCTTGTCGCCCGTGACAAACAAATCAGCAAGAGTCTTGTAAGTTTCAAAATCTTTGCTTACATCAACAAGCACTTTCATACCTTCATAAAAGAAGAAAGTCTATTAAATCTTGCCATGCGCTCAGTTGACGCCGAGCATCATTTTAACTTCTTCGCTTGGCTGCCACATGGGCTCAAATGTAATCTCTATTTCGACATCCTTGATGCCTTTTATCGCGGACAAGCTATCCCTTATCTGATCAAGAAGCATTTCCCCGTAAGGGCAAAACGGTGTCGTGAAAGTCATGAGTATTTTCACGATGTCATTCTCTATTTCAATCTTGTAAATCAAGCCCAGAGTCCACACATCAAGCCTTATCTCTGGGTCTACAACAGACTTGAGCTTCTCTATTACCTCATCTCGGCTTATCATTTAACAAATCTGCAAAATGGCTTTAAAAACTATTACAATCCCATGTTGGCCTTTGTTTTCTTTTCTATCTGATTTTTTCATAACCTGCATCAGCTTTATTATCCCAAAGCTCCTTCATTTTTAATTGCTGTATGTATTCATTCAGTATTTCTTGCCTTTTTTCGAGAATATTTTCTTGCATAAGTCTTTGATATTACTGGTTGTCCAATCTTTACTTTTCATCGCAATAGTTTGTTAAATTCCGATACTATTTTCCTATGTACGTCTGGTTTAACCTTGCCTATCACTAGTCTTATATTGCTTTTTTCTAAAGCAAAGATTTTGTCAACCCGAACGCGGCTCTCTTTTATCAGCTTGCCTGTTTCTAGGTTTTGCTGAGTAAGCAAGAAAGAGAACTTCTTTTCATCTAAATTTGTTGTCAATGGTACTGCTACGATATCTAAACTTGTCTTATTGTGCTCGTCTCCAGAAACAACAATGGCTGGCCGAAACTTTTGGCCAGCAAAGTCGCTAAAAGTATAAATTGCTAATATCAGGTCTCTTTGTTTAGCGTTCATTTTTCAGATACTCATGCCAGATATCTTCTTCGGGACGAGCCCAGATTTCTGCTAAAGCTTTTGCAGAAAACTTGTAAACATCTTTGAAAGTATCTTCTTCCTTTTCAAGCATCATTTTGCCTTCCTTTTCAATCAAAACGAGCTTGCTCCCTTCTTTAATAGCAAGCTCCTTTCTAATCTCTTCAGGTATCACAATTTGCCCTTTCGAACTCACAGTTACAGTTCTTATGTGTGCCATACTAAAGTAAGTCTATTCTTACTTATAAGCTTTTCTACAGCCCCAAGTCAGCTTTTCCTTCCTCTTTACTGACGCAGTCGGTTAGCGAAAAGAGCTATAATCCCCAAGTAGGCTTTTCTTTCCTCTTTATGTCTGCAATCTCTTTCATTACTTCCAGCTCCGCTTTTTTCAGCAAGTTTCTTTTTGCTTTCAGCTTGCGGAAATGCTCTTCAGAAATTGCAGTGTAGAGTACATCGCCTTCCTTCAGCTGCCTGCCTATCGTGACTCCATCTACCGATAATGCTGCTTGCCTGCCAGCTTCCAAGGACTCCAGTTTCTCCCCCTCTGTCTCTATGCTTTTTACAAAGCCAATTTCCCTTCCATCCGCAGTTAGGAATTCAACACGGGGGAAAAGCTTTCCAGCCATTACTTCAACGCCAAATACTGCAGGCTTTGTCTGCCTGAAAACAAATCCAGGAATAATCCTGAACTTTGCAGGCCATACAAGTCCAAGAAGCTCTGCCTTTTCCTGCTCAGATTTTTTCAGCTCAATTGCCTTCTCCAGTTTTTCAATCAAATGATAGATTACTTTCTCGTCAATTATTGTAACAGAGGATTTGTTTGCGAGTTCCCTTGCATCCTCGTCAACAGGAACATTAAAGCCAAGGACAAAAGTATTCAATGGCGATTTTTCAGCATTTGCTGCTGCTTGCGAGACATCCTGTTTGTTTATGGGGCCAATGTCAAGCCTCTGTATCGGTATAGACTTTTTATTTAACAACGATGACAGTGCTTCAAGGCTGCCGAGAGCATCTGTCTTCAAGATAATTCCGGGAGTTGTAACGCTCAATGTTATGGCTTCTATTTCTTTTAGCAATTCCTCCCCCTTTTCCTGGGCTTTCTTCTCGTCAACAACGCTGACGATAGGAGATCCTGCAATTGCGTTTTCCATTTCTGGTGCCACTATCTTTACTCCTGTTGCTGCGTGCACTTCTGTCACGGGCTCGAACTTTCTTCCCGCAGCCCTCATTTCCACCAGAGGCAGAGGCCTGAGGAGCGCCTTGACTTTTGTCTTTATGACCTTGTCAATCCCAGCAACCAAAATTATGTCGTTGACTCTCAATGAGCCGTCGTAGAGTATTACATCTGCAGTAATACCTAGTCCGCGTTCCTCCTTAATCTCTAAGACATTTCCTTTTGCAGGGCCCTCGACTTCTATCTTCAGGCCGTCCTCCAAGTACTTTTGTGCAAGGCCAGCAACAAGCGCCAGCAATTCTGCGATGCCCTCACCAGTTTTCGCTGATATCGGCACTATCGAAAGGCGTTTGGCGTAGTCATCCACTTTGTTGTACATATCAGAATCAAAGCCCAATTGGCCGAGCTGTCCCACTAATTGATAAAATCTTTTTTCAAATTGTTCTTTGGTCAGCTGTATTTGTTTTTGGAAATTATCTATGTGTACTGGTGAATGGGATTTCCACCCTGTTATCAAGTCAATCTTGTTTGCAGCTACAATGAATGGAACCTTAAAACTTCTCAACAAATCTATCGCTTCTTTTGTCTGCGGCTGCACGCCTTGCGTTATGTCAATGACAACTATTGCAATGTCTGCTACAGAGCCCCCTCTCCTTCTCAAATTAGTGAAGGCCTCGTGGCCAGGAGTGTCAATAAAAAGAAGGCCAGGAATTGTGAACTTAAGTTTGAATCTTTCAAGAAGGGGTCCGCACAGTTTTTGGATAACATCCAGCGGAACAGAGGAAGCGCCGATTGACTGTGTGATAGCGCCCGCTTCTTTCAATACAATTGTTGAGCTCCTTATGTAGTCCAGCAGGCTTGTTTTCCCGTGGTCCACGTGGCCCATAACTGTAATTATTGGTTGGCGCATCATAGCAAATCACCATCTCTAGAACTCTATCTGATAACGGGTTTAAAAGTGTTAAGTATGCGGAATCAATATTCTTCAGATTTCTTGAACCACACTTGTATTTCGCGCTTAGCCTCTTCTTCTGATTCTGATGCGTGAGCTATGTTTTTGATCGCCCTGTTTTCCCTGTCTGCGTCCTGGTAGCTGTCAGTCGCATAGTCGCCCCTGATTGTGCCTGGCGCAGCAGTCCTGGGCTCTGTTCCGCCCACTATTTTTCTGACAATTTCTATTGAGTTATTGCCCCTCAGTACCATTGCTACAATAGGGCCAGATTTTAACAGTTTGATGAGCCAATTTTGCACTTGCTTTGCTATTTCGAGGTCTGTCTGTTTTAATTCTATGCCCTTTTTAGCCAATGCCTCCCGCTTCTTTTTTGCCAATGAAGATATCTACTCTTCAGTAAGCCTGTAATGCTTCGCAGCCAGCTCGTCAGTTGGTTTTATCATCTTGAGGCCGACAACTTCCATTTCAGCCCTTTCGAACTTTTCTATTACAGCGCCGATGATATTTTTCTGCATGCCGTCAGGCTTTACCAGCACAAGGGTTTCCTGTATCATGAATTTGTGAGAAAAATTAGTCTTAAAACACTTGCTACATTGTCACTGTTTGTTGCTTGTTGCGATGTGATGATTAATGAATTTCCAGTGGTGCAGCTTGTGCACTGATGTTCCTTTTTTCTTTCCTTTTCCAGATGCCATCAGCGCCAAAGCGGCAAATAGCGCCAGGAAGCCAGCGCCCATAAGTACCAGCGGTATTCCGAATGCGCTTGTGAGCTGCCCGCCAATTAAAGATGCGAGGCCCCTGCCAACAGTTGCCAGGCCGAATGCCAATGCTGTTGCCGCGCCGTGCTCTGCTGTCGGTGTGAATTTTGCCAGCAGGCCCACGGCAGGCCACGATGCAGCATCTGAACTTATCCCCAGAATTATCCTATTGACTGCATATGACAAATAGTTTTGGAATGTGAAGAACAGGATGCTGCCGACCCACATGAAAAGGAATCCTGGAATAATTATCCATTTAACATGATATTTGTCGATAGCCTTGCCCAACGGCACCTGTATCAGGGCACCCACAAAAATATTTGCTGATAGAATTGCGCCAATGGCTTTCAGTCCTATGCCCTGCTGGAGCAGCCAGATTGGCATAAAGATTGCCCAAAAGACCATTATGAAATCCACCATGGCTATGATAAAGACAATCCACCCGAAATGCTTGATGCGATTCAAGGCGCGAAATTCCTGCCGCATTACTGGCATGCAGAGTCTTTTCTTTGCGTTGTGGTCTTTTACTGTAAGCGCTACAAGAATTGCGAGTGATGATATCGTTGCGCTTATCATGAAAAGTTTTGAGAATCCCACGCTTGTCGCTATTACGCCCGCAAGAATTGGCGCGACAGCTCCGGTAAGGTAAGATACTACATTCCTGCCGCTGAGCCCTGCGCCTTCCCTGCCTTTGGCAAATGCGTCAAACAAGTATGCAGAATGCCCAGTCCAGAAAATCGCGCCCATAATTTCCAGCATCAAATCCAGTAGGATGTAATGGGCGACAAGAGTGGAATAGATTATGCCAATTGAAAACAAGGGATAAGCCAGCAAGCCGAAAATCATAAGCCATTTTCTTCCTATGCAGTCAGATAATACCCCTAATGGAACTCTTAGGAACCCCGCAACTAGCAAACCAACAGCAAATATCAGTCCGATATTTGCCAGGCTTATGCCCTGCTCGCTGAGGTAAATCGAAAGCAGCGCTGAAGTCAGGCCAAAGCCCATAGTCACTAAAAATAAAATTGCATTTGCCTTTAGATAGCCATCATTAAACAGTTTCATCTTATACCTGTGCCTAACTTGCGGAGAAACCAGAGAAAATTCCTTTGGAATTTTCTTGGCCAAGAAAAATGCAATGCATTTTTCTCTGGTCTCTTATGCCCAGAGTCAGTTCCCTTGCCTTCTTCAGACCTGAGACACAAGCTGAACAAGTTCAGCTGTGCAATCTGAACAAAGTTCAGATGCACAGAAAATTGTTGACAATTTTCTTGTGCCCAGAAAATCAAAGATTTTCTTGGGCTTAACCCATCCGTAGTGCGTGTCATCATCTCACACCTGCGATCAAAGGCACGAATACAAACAATCCCAGGTCTTCCATCTTTGCTTTCCCCTTGATTTTAGTTATCCTGAAAAGATGATCCTCTATTGGAATTACCATTATTCCCTTTTCCTTCAGCTGCTCGAATATCACTTGCGGCAATTCAGAGGCTGCTGCAGTCACGATTATCCTGTCATACAGGGCTGCAGGCTCGTAGCCCTGCGTGCCATCGCCGTGTATAACAAAGACATTCTTCCTGTTGCGGAGATTTTTCCTGGCGTAGGCAACCAGCTCTCTGATCCTCTCTATCGTGTAAATCTTTCCGTCTTTTCCTGCGAGCTCGGATAACACTGCTGCCTGGTATCCGGAGCCAGCGCCGACTTCAAGGATTTTCTGCCCTTTTTCTATAGACAATGCCTGCGTCATGATTGCCACAGTAGTAGGCTGCGATATTGTCTGGCCATGCATCAGTGGCAAGGGCTCATCAAGGTATGCCAGGTGCTGGTGTTTCTTGAGAACAAAATCTTCCCTCGGCACATTTTCCAGGGCCTCCAAAACATTTTCATCTTTTACGAGGCCTGAATTTCTCCAGTAACTGATTAATGCAAGTTTTGTTCCAGACAATTTATTCACCTATTTCTAAACCAAACTTCCTTTCATCTTTCCTCAACTTCCTGGCAATCTTCCTATACTTTTGAAAACGCTGGTACGCCTGCCATATCTGCCAGAACCCGATTGCGATGAGCGCGGCCCCGATAAAAAGGTAAATGTCGCCCATAAACAGCCGCAGGACAACAAGCCCGACTCCAATAAATGCGAGGCCCGTTGCCATATACTGCTGCATCGTCCTCTCCCTGGATAAAATAGTCTGTTCTTCAAGCAGGATAAGCTGTTTATGACCCTTATGAACCATAGCCGAGAAATTAGAAAAGTTGTGATATAAAAGGATACCGCTAAACAAGGTCAGCTAACCTGAATGCCCGCAAGTGCAGTTCTCGCAGCCAACAAACACCTCTTTTTTCTCGTCAACACAACTGCAATCTTTCAAGGACTTGCCGCAGGGGCACAATTTGTTTTCCTCAGACTTTTTGTTCTGCATAATATCATTCCTTCACAAACTTCTTTGGCGTCGCCTTGAACCTGTTCCTGCACACGTCGGAGCAGAAAAAGTATATCCTGCTGTTGAATTCGACCCCATTTCTCTCGATCGCCTTCATTCCGCACACAGGATCTATTGACGCCATGAGTAAATCATTGCAGATGTGATTTTAAATCTTGCTATCCGCTGACAATACCTTTTGTATCTCTTCCTTTGCAGCCTCTATCGTGTTTAGGGGCAAGCCAGTCCTTCTTTGCAGCTCTCTTGCGTCCATGCTGGCCACATCCTCTATCAGGACTATGTTTGCCTTGGCGAATTTTAACCTGGCAAACCCGCTAAGGGACTTGAGCACTGTTATGGGGTACAATTCATTTTTCTCTATTAATTTCTCAATGCTCCCCGTAGGCGCTTTCCAGCCGTATACTTCCATTCCCCTGCACTTGCCAAATGCCATGGCATCTGTGGAAACTTTTCCATTAGTCACCAGCCAGACCTTGTCAAATTTGTTTCCAGAATCATTCAAGTCCAAAAATCTTGCCCAGGTGTAGAGGGCTTCCTTGAGCCCTGTGTAGATGCCGCCCTGGTTATGGAATTTCATTTCCATGAGATGCTTCTTTTTGTTCTTGTCAAGAGCAACAATATCAATTTCATGCCTCACGCATTTCCCGCTCAGAATCTGCCTGACTTTTGTCCCGTATCCAATGTGGTTGAGAATCTCCGCAAAATAAGTCTCGAAGTTATAGCCCGCAGGCCCGAGCTCCATTATTGCAGAGCGCAGATTGTATTTTGCGTGTTCCCTCACATAGCCTTCTTTGTGAAGGTAATCAAGAGCAATCTTGAGAATTTCTTTTGTAGGGATGCCATCATATAGCTGTTTCCTTATGTGCTTCACGACATTTCTAGCAACATTGTCTGGCGCGCCAACTTTTTTGAGGCTCTTCACAATCCTCTCAGAGTCAAACGGCTCTTTTTCGCCAGACATCTTTGTGACATAAATCACCATTTTATTTTCCTGCTTTTTTGCAGCAGCTCATAAACAACAAAGCCAGATATTATTATTGCCGCGCCTGCTGCGATAACAAGCTTGTCAAAATATATCAGCATCGCCAGGCTCGAAAATGCGCCCACTGCTGCCAAAGGCGCCCAGGTCCTGAATTTTCTGTCTGCAGAAGGCTGCTTGTGCCTCAGCCACAGCAATGAGAAGTTTACAATCGCAAATGTAGTGAACAATGCAAAATCTGTCAATGATGCCACGAGCTCGATTTTTCCTATTAGCACAAATGCGGCAGACGCAAGTCCTGTAATGGCTATGGCAAGCCAAGGGGTGCGGAATCGCGGATAGATTGAGTGAAACGCTTTTGGCATGCCGCCGTTTTCTGCCATCCCATAAAGCATTCTCGATGTCGCAATCAATGCTATGAGAACTGTGTTGAAAGTTGCAAACAGCGCCACTATTGACAATACAAAAAATGCCTTGGCACCAAGCGCAGCCTGCGCAACAAATGCCAGTGGTGCAGAGGACTGTGACAATGCTTCCCATCCGACAACGCTTACTGCGGCCACTGCAACCAGCACATAGAATATGGTTGAGATAATTATCGACAAAATCAAGGCTTGCGGAATTATTCTCCTGGGATTTTTTGTCTCCTCCGAAAGGCGGACTATGCTTTCAAATCCCAAAAACGCAAAAAATATCAGCGCGGTCGCGCTCAGCAACCCTGTAAATCCCAAGGGTGGCAATTCCACATAATTTACAGAGCCGATGTATTTCAATCCCAGAAGTATTATTGCGACAAGGCCTCCGGCCTCAACCAGGGTAGCCACAATATTTGCCATCGCAGACTCCTTGATTCCCCAGAAATTCACGAGCGACAAAAGCAATATCAGGATTATGGCAGTTGCGATTACGGGTGCTTGTATCAGTGCAGACAAGTAGCTGGCAAAACCCAGGGCTATTGTGGCAGCGGCTATTGTGCCTCCAGCAACAATTAGCCAGCCCACAAGAAAAGCGAGCCTTTTGTTGAATGCCTTTTCTGCGTAGACATATTCCCCGCCGGCTTTGGGAAACAGCGAGCTGAGCTCGGCATAACTCAATCCAGTAAAAGCTGCTATCAGGGCGCCGATTGCAAATGCCGCCCACGTCAGGTTTCCCGCAAGCCCTGCCGCTTTTCCAATGAGAACATAAATCCCTGCCCCGAGTATTATGCCAACGCCATAAAGTGTTGTTTCAAAAAGCCCAAGCGTGCGCTTTAGTTTAACAGCCATTCGCATAACAATAACTGTGCGATTAAAAAGCTATTTCAAAAGTTGCCTTGTTGTGTCACTCCGGATTTGTAATCAATAGCTCTTATAACCTATTGTAATTATGTACTGATTAGCATGGCCACAGCTATGAATGAAAGGAATCTCGGGATAATACAGGCAGTTGGCGCGATTTTTGCGCTTTGGAGCGTCACGCAAGCTGACAGAATGGATTGGGCAATTATAGCCCTTGCATTGGTGATGTTATCAATGGCCTGGCACCACGTTGCCGGCACTGTAGGTAAATGATCATGGCAATTGATACAAAAACAATGGGCTATCTGCAATTGGTTGCAGGCGTTATTGCCCTCTGGGGAGCCTGGAAAGGAAATACAACATTGGCTCTTGCAGTAATAGGCATAGTGCTCGTAGTGATGGGCTACCATCACACGCAGGCAAAAGGGCACAAAACATTCTAGGAGCAAAATGGCAGGAACAAAAGTAAATGTAAAACAGGCAGCCCTTTCAGTGGGCATTTTTCTGGCGCTGATAAACGGTGCGCTTGCCTTTATAGCCTCGCCCATATTCCCAGTAGGAAATGGCGGCGGGATGCTGCGTTTGGTAGCGTTCAGCTTCATCGCTGGCGCAATCATAGGCGCAGTGTTCGCCTGGATATGGAACTTAGTAGGCACAAAGGTAAAGTAAACTGTTAGGCGCTTTCTTTTTTATTTTATTCTCTGGCTGCTTTAGATATCTCTTAACGCAGAGCCTTGCAGAATTTGAGCAGTCATTTGCTTTACTTCCATTGTTTGTAGCAGAAAATGAAATCTTATAAATCTGATTGGTTTTCTATAGACATGCCATTAACTGTTGATGAGCTGTCAGATTTCTTAGCAAAGTGGTGCAGCAAAAGCCTTGAAAGCACTGTCGAGAATGAAAGGGCATGGCTGGAAAACTCTGCCAAGGCTGCGAATGAAGGCAA
>DATEUM010000025.1:0-3951 GCA_035283085.1 Candidatus Nanoarchaeia archaeon | reverse complement strand
TCCGATATATCTGCACAAAACTTTCCTTACTTTTTTCCTGCCAAGTGGTCATGGTCTCATATCAATAAACAACAAGCCCCAAATCTTTTAAGCATTTCTGAATTGGCAACACAAATTATTTATATCAGTATTTCTATACTACTACAACGAGGATTAAGCAGCCTAAAGACGGAAGTTGAGGCGTTCATAAGGAATGCTGCTGGCACTATATTCTCAATTTAAGTGGTCTTCTGCTATTTCCATATCAAAGTATTTATAAGGTTAAATTGTCTAACAAGGATATGAGACAGGCTAAAACTGAGATGGTTACCATACCCAAAATAGAATACATAAAACTAAAGCAAAAAGCCAAGGCGGTCAAAGTAGATAAGAAATTAGTACTGTCTATTATTCGCAGCCTAGAAGACGTTAAACACGGCCGAGTAACCGAATGGAAGGGTTAAAGCAAGCCCAGCTTTCTTAGCAATTCGATTACATGTTGCTGATATTGAGCCAAATTTAAGAGTATTGTATTTATAGTGGCTTGCTGAGTCTTTTTATCGCCGATTGTAAGCGCTAAAACAACACTAAAATCTTTGTAAACTAAATAGTAAAGTCTCTTGCCATCGAACTTCTTTTCTCTAAAGAAAGGACCGCTCAGAGGCTTGCCGACCTCATCGCCTCGCTCTGCAATCTGAGCTAAGATTTTATCAACACGTTTCTGCTCAGAATTACCCAGCTTCTTCAGTACTTTATCAAACTCGTCAGTTTTGAAAATCCTAAAGGCCATTAATTTTAAGACACTTTAGCATTAATAAATTTTGACAATGATGAAAGACGGCACCTTTGCCGTGGTGGTTTTTGAATAGACTCTCGAATTGATAATCAAGCCGCTTCTGCAAGAATTGTTAGCGGATAATCTTTTTTGCCTTTCTTCTTGCTGGCGGCTAATTTTGCTATTTCATCTGGCAGACTCAGGAGTTCTTCAATCAGCTGACCTTCTGTAACTATACACTGCTTGAGCTCGCTTGGCGGACATACCTCTGCGGCTTTTCTGTATGCCGCTATTATTTCTTGTGCAGCCTCTTCCTGATTTTTGTTGCCTTCTGTGAAGTAGTTTTCTTCCCCTACTTGTAGATCAAGCATCTCTCCAAGTAAATGGGTGCCGAGGTCATAATAACTTGCTGCTTCTGCTGCCCGGTCTTTGAAAATTCTATCTTCTGGACTGAACAGCCCCACAATTCTTGCGAACGGGTGGACCTGTGAGTAAGATTTTTTGAATAAGTCTTCTTTCCTTTCGCCTTCGCGGAGATGCTCTATCATATCAATGTTGAGGTTTGAGATTTTTGCGCACTTTTCTTTCGTTAGTCTTCGTGTTTTTGTTAAGGCTAGCTCAGCTAGGTCTAGCATGAAGTGAGACAGTAAGAAAAGTGAGTTTCCGTAGACCAGATAGAATCTGTCCTTATCAACAAGGTCGTCACAGCATCCAATTGCGCTTCTGACGCCCGCTACATAAGCTGCAAGCCAGTCTGGAGCATTGAGCGATCGTGTAAGTGCTACATTAAAATAGGCCATACCCTGCGCTGGTTGTCTTGGGAATGCGCCATTGCTCGCTAGGTGTTCAAGTTTTTCTTTTCCAACCACTCTCATCAATTCATCTGCAGTATACCTGGCGTGTTCTCTTAGTCTGTCTATCCGTCTTGGCAAAGACCTCTGTCGCTGTATGTGTGATTCGAACAGGTCTTCTGTAGAAAGATAGTCTGGTGCTTCGGTTCCGCTTGTCCGGCACACTTCTACGAATAGTTCGTGCTGCATCCGATATATCTGCACAAAACTTTCTTTGCTTTTTTCTTGCCAGGTGGTCATGATCTCATGTCAACAAGGCCCAAATCTTTTAAGCATTTCTAAATTGCAACACAACTTATTTATACATCCTCTTTCTATACTGCTACAACGAGGACTAAGGCAACGATTGGCTAAAATATAGCGTTAATGATTAATGCTGCTGGCACTAATTTTTATACCTCTGATATTACAGATTTAGATATGATTAACCGCAGCCTGAAAAAGGAATTAGAGCGAATGCAGAAAGAAGATCAAAAAATGAGGCGACTTGGCAAATCTTATAGGGCTATTGACAAGCGAAATGTTGCGCGCCTCAAGCAAATCATTAAGAAGTATGGCTGGCCATCCTCAAGTCTGGCCGGAACAAAAGGGGAATTTGCTGCCTGGCTCATTGCGCAGCATGCGGACTTCGATGTTAATTTTCAAGAGAAATGTTTGAATCTGCTGAAAAGGCTTCCAAAAACTAGTAACAGAAGGAAAATTATTGCTTACTTAACAGACAGGACACTAGTCAACAGAAAAAAGAAACAAATTTATGGTACGCAATTTTATCATGGTAAACCAAGACCAATTAAAGATATAAATAATCTTAATAAAAGGAGAAAGCAGATGGGCTTGGAATCTTTTGAAACATACAGAAAGAGGATGATAAGATATGCTAAATAAATCCGAATGGCAAGCTACGGCAAGGGAAAGAATAGATGTTCTATTTGAACAGGCTAACAAGGCTGCCAAAGAAGGGCATCTCGATAAGGCTTCTCGCTATGTGTTTCTGGCAAGAAAGCTTTCTATGAAGTTCAGCATACGTTTCAACAGGGAACAGAGAAGGAAATTCTGCCATAATTGCTATAAGTATCTCCAGCCCGGAAAAAATGTCCAGGTAAAAATTAATCCAAAGACACAGTCAGTCGAGTATGTTTGCAAGGCTTGCGGCGCTGTCAACAGGTACCCTTACATCAGGGAAAAGAAGTCTCAGTAACAACATATCCGTTTGAGTCGAACAGGAATGCTGTGTCGCCGTCATTGTTCCAAATAGGCTCTTCGCTGTACCAATAAAGTTCTTTCTTTATCGCATCGTCAGAGCCAGCACCAGTGTACAAAGTAAGGGTTTCGCCGGGTTTCAGCAAAATTGTGCCAAACTTGTATGTGTGCCTGGCCTGATCCTTGATAATCCAATCCTCCATCCATACGTCCAGCTCTCCAGTGTTTGTTATCTTGACAAATTCGCCATTCAAATTTTCAAGGTCATTTCCCGGAGCATCATAATTGACCTCCAAGGAAACAGAATAATTGTTTAATGATTGCATGCCCCAGATGCCCCTGTGATTTTGTTTTGCATCTTCCTGCACGCATCTCAGCAAAGAGGCATATTTTGTGTTTGGAGGAACTTCATAAACTACTGCATAGCCCTGCCGCACCAGTTCTGCATTTACAAAAGTGTCTTCTGTGAATACGTATCTCAGCAGTCTATTGTATTGGTCCTTGTCGACTTCATCCCTCGCAAGATAAACTCCGCCGACTGTAAGTTCTTTTGTCAAGCTCTTGGCCTCGCTGTAAAACCTGAAATCTTTTTCAGGAGTGTTAATACCAATAAACCTGACAGTATCGCCATTTGCCAGTTCAATAGTGTCGCCGTCAACAATTCTTGCGACAGAAACTGCCCTTTCCTGATTTTCAGCTATTATTTCAGGCAAGCTTCCTATTAGGGAATCGCAGTCGCTGCCTTTGTCAATGATTGGCTTGCCAGTAATTGAACAGCCGCTCACCAGCACAAGCGCGATTACCAATAATATTGCGAAACGCATAGCTTTTAATTTGAAATAAGGTTTAAAATCCTTATGCAAATTTTGAAGGTGAAGGTAAAACCGAACTCGCCCGAAACTAGGGTAATCTCTCAAAGCCCAGAAGAGCTTGTCTTAGCAATTTCGGCGCCTGCAGAAAACAATAAGGCCAACATAGAATTGCTTAAATTTCTGAAGAAACATTTCAAATCTAAGGTAGAAATCGTCAGGGGCTTGAAATCAAGGACAAAAATCATAAGAGTTACTTGATGTAAGCCTTGATAATCTTGTCAGGCCCTTCCTTCAAAGCAATCTGCCATGCCTCATAGTGCCATTTCCAGCCTTC
>DATEUM010000024.1:0-3481 GCA_035283085.1 Candidatus Nanoarchaeia archaeon | reverse complement strand
GCATCTTCCTGCACGCATCTCAAAAGTTTGCTGTAGTATGTGTTTGGAGGGACTTCGTAAACAACCGCATAGCCCTGTCTCACTAATTCTGCATTTACAAAGGTATCTTCAGCAAATACGTATCTCAACAGTCGACTGTATTGGTCCTTGTCGACTTCATCTCGAGATAAATAAACTCCATCAGAAGTTAATTCCTTTGTCAATGTCTTGGCTTCGGCGTAAAACCTGAAATCCTTTTCAGGAGTGTTTATCCCAATAAGCCTGACAGTATCGCCATTTGCCAGTTCAATCGTGTCGCCGTCAACAATTCTTGCAACAGAAACCGCCCTTTCCTGATTTTCCGCTATTATTTCGGGCAAACTTTCTATGAGAGAATCGCAGCTGCCTTGTTTCAGTGTCGGTTTGCCAGTAATTGAGCAGCCGCTCACCAGCACAAGTGCGATTACCAATAATATTGCGAAACGCATGGCTTTTATTTGGAAATAAGGTTTAAAATCCTTATGCAAATCTTGAAGGTAAAAGTAAAACCAAACTCACCCGGGACTAGAATTATCTCTCAATGCCCAGAAGAGCTAGTCTTAGCAATTTCGGCGCCTGCAG
Organism: Candidatus Nanoarchaeia archaeon; assembly: GCA_035283085.1. Classification (GTDB taxonomy): domain Archaea; phylum Nanobdellota; class Nanobdellia; order UBA10117; family UBA10117; genus DATEUM01. Next base: position 2,881 of record DATEUM010000024.1, on the reverse strand, counting down.
AAAACAATAAGGCCAATATAGAATTGCTTAAATTTCTGAAGAAACATTTCAAATCTAAGATAGAAATTGTCAGGGGCTTGAAATCCAAGACTAAAATTATCAGAATTACCTGACGAAAGCTTTTATTATCTTGTCAGGACCTTCCTTCAAGGCAATCTGCCAGGCCTCGTAGTGCCATTTCCAGCCTTCATCCTTGTATTCCTTGATTATGGCCATTGTTCGTTTCTTGCCATAAAACTCTAAGTAAGTCTTATACAGGATTGCATGCTCCAAGATGTGTCTTCTTATAGGAGATGGCTCTTTAGAATACTTTTTCCCAACCCAGTTGTTAGCTTTGCGCCAATAGCCCATGCCTAGATTTTGGAATTCTATCAGCTGGTGCGACATTTCATGCACAAAAGTCTCAAAGGCATCAGCCATATTTTTCCTAACTTTAATTGTAACTGGATCTGAAAAATCCCATTCCAAAAAGTTGCATACATAAACCTTGATCTCTTTCTCGCGCCACTTAAGGCCAGAGACTTTACTCATTATGTCAAAAACCCGTCTGTTTTTATTGTACAGCTTTTGCATCTTGGCAGCAAATGCCTTGCCTTTCCTGATATTCTTGGTAAAATCATAGTTTTTGTCGAATTTGTGCTTCTGGTAATAGAGATAAATGTCATAAATATCTGAGTACGCAAATTTAATTCTCATTGCAATTAGGCCTTGTTATCTATTTCTTCCTTTACCTGTTTAATGAAATCGTCTGTCTTGACGCCGAACTTGACCTTGCCCTCACCGCGCTTTCTTACTGCAACTGTATTTGCCTTTTCTTCCTTGTCCCCACATACCAAACAGTAGGGAACTTTCTCAATTTCAGCTTGCCGAACTTTCTTCTCTACAGTGTTATTTTCATAGTCAGTTTCAACTCTCAAGCCAGCATCTTCAAGTTTCTTTTGAACCTTCTTCGCGTAATCAGTGTTTCTATCAGTAAAGTTCAGCAGCTTGACTTGCACAGGAGCAAGCCACACAGGGAAAGCTCCTGCATAATGCTCTATCAGAATGCCCATAAACCTCTCCAAACTTCCCAGTATTACGCGATGGATTATTATTGGAGTGTGCGACGCATTGTCAGCTCCCGTATATTTCAAGTTAAATCTTATGGGCTGCTGGAAATCCAGCTGTATTGTTGCAAGCTGCCATTCTCTTCCCAAGCTATCCTTGACCATAATATCTATTTTCGGCCCGTAGAACGCGCCTTCTCCAGGAGCTTCGGCCCATCCTGCTTTGCTTTTCTTTAGAATGTGCCTCATTATGTCCTCTGCTTTGTTCCACGTGTGGACATCGCCCATGAAGTTCTTTGGATCTCTTGTACTAAGAACTGCTCTGTAAGAAAGGCCAAAAGCCTTGTAGACCTCGTCTGTCAACTTGAGCAAGCTAACAAATTCGCTCTCTATCTGGTCCTCTGAAACGAAGATATGAGCGTCATCCTGCGTCATTTGCCTTACTCTCATAATACCATGCCATGAACCGCCGTATTCGTTCCTGCCGAGTGTGTCAAATTCAGCCAGCCTCAAAGGCAATTCTTTGTAGCTCCTTGCTTTTGACATATAGACTACCTGAGCAAATGGGCAGCCCATGGCTCTGATAGCCATTTCTTCGTTCTTTGCTTTTATTGGGAACATCAAATCCTTGTAATGAGACCAGTGGCCCGATGTCTTGAACAACTCAACTGATGCTAGATTTGGGGTTCTGATTTCAACAAAACCATATTTTTTGTCTAATTTGCGCCTGAAATCAATAAGTTCGTTGTAAATTACAGTGCCCTTCGGATGGAAGAAAGGCATTGCGGGAGCTATTTCATGCAAACTGAATAAGTCCAATTGTGGCCCCAGCTTTCGATGATCTCGTTTCTCAGCTTCTTCTTTAATGCTCAGCCATTCATCCAAATCTTTTTTGTTTGGAAAACTTATTCCATATATTCTCTGCAAATTTTTATTTTTGGAATCTCCGCGCCAGTAGGCTGCGGCCACATTAAGCAATTTCACAGCGCCAATCTGGCCTGTGCTCTGTATCACTGGCCTTGCACACAGGTCGGTAAACTTGCCGTGCTTGTGGAAACTTACTGACTTATCAGAAATCTCTCTAAGCAATTCAAGCTTGTAAGGCTCGCCTTTCAAGAATTTCTCAGCTTCCTTTCTTGGCATCGAAACATCTTCAAATTTTACATTGGACTCAATGATTTTTTTCATCTGCGCTTCTATTTTCTGCAAATCATCTGTTGAGAAAGGTTCTTTCTTGTCAAAATCATAGTAGAAGCCCTCCTCGATAGAGGGGCCGATGCCGAGCTTTACATCAGGAAAAATTCTCTTGACAGCGTCTGCGAGCACGTGCGCAGTGGAGTGCCAGAAAGCTGCCTTTTCCTCCTTACTGCTGAAAGGTGCCTTAGCCATGTAACACCCCTAAACAATAATTCTGGCTATTAAAAGAATTCCTATTGAAGACACACGAGAAAAAACGACTGTTTTTTCTGTGCCCCGCCGAACTTGGTTCGGCTTGGGGTCCGAAAACCACCAGCCATGCTTTCGCATGCAGCGCAGAGTTTATAAGTATTAGCATTCTATTATGCCTGTGGTATTTGGCCTTGATGTCGGCACTGGAACTTTGATTTTGGGCATTCTCGCAGTAATTTTTGGAATACTCATAATCAAGCTGGGCAAATGGGTCGTATACCTCATAGGTGCATATTTGATCATAACAGGCCTGTTAAAAATAGTGGGCCTGTCCTAAGAGTCATCTTCTTGAATTTCTCATTGCCCTGTTGATTTCTTCGGAAGACCAGCCGACTTTTTCCAATCTCTCTCTGACGTGCTCTTCGCTATGCCCTTTCTCGAGCTCT
>DATEUM010000023.1:0-9843 GCA_035283085.1 Candidatus Nanoarchaeia archaeon | reverse complement strand
TATGTTACTGTCTGGTTGGCCTCTGGACTAGCTGGCGAATGGGCAGCAAGGACCAAAGGTGCAGTTGTGTCTTGTGGCGGCGGCGCACTCACTACGGCCAATACCTTTGTCTCGCCATTAATGCCAAGGCAATCTGTGTTCGGGATGCAAGCAGAGAAGTTATAGCTGCCAACTGCAGATGAGAAATCTGTTGGAGGTGTCCATGTCTTTGAAGCTTTCCCTTGTGAGTCCGCGTCTAGCATCACGCTGCCATTAGGAGCCAGCATTCTTATTTGCGCCGTACATCCAACAGGGCTTGCCGCGCCTATTGCTTCTACACTTTGGCTTACATTCACAGTGGACGGTATAGAAAGAGTTACAGTACAAGCTATTGGCGCACTCGTTACTTTAACGAAAGTTGTTTGCCCCGCACCTTCATTGCCTGCCCCGTCTCTGCAGGCAAATAAGACTGGAATACTGTCGCCCGCAACAGCGGGCGTAAACTCAAAGTTTGCTCCAGCCAGTACCTGGCCCGGACTTGGCGGCATTAGGCTTGGAACTATTGTTGCCGTGCCAAAGTTTTGATTGTTGTAGAAAAAATCACAGGATTGTATGCCAAAGTCATCTGACACCTGCGATGCAAAGGCAGTTCCCTGCCCTACGACAGCACTTTCTGGGCTTACAGAACTTACGCTCGGCGGCAAAGTATCTGGTCTCCATAAACAGCCGAACTGTGTTTCAGGCGTGCAAGACTCTTCATCAGCAAAACTGCTGCAAGAATGTGGTGCGCCTGTGCAACTTCCAGAACCAGAACTTGCGGCTGCCGTAGTTATTGGAGAATTCCAACTGCAGCCATATTCTGCGCCTGCATTGCATGCCTCTGCGTCAGCATATTCGGAGCAGGATTTTGGTGTTCCGGCACAGTTGGCAGGTTGTGCGCCTGCTACTCCGATTCCACCATCTGGCGGAGGCATCTCTGCCGAAAGCGAACAGCCACGGCTTTCGCAAACTTCTGATGGAAGTCCCGAACAAGGAACATGATCTCCAGAACAAAATTCGCTAACTGGTGTGAACGTGCAGCCATGGCCAGAGCAGGCTTCAGCATTGTTATCGAATTCTGAACAGCCGATATGGGTGCCTTCGCAAACTCCTGCAGGCACGATAGGTTGTGTGCCCGGAGCAAAAAATCTTGCTGTCTGTGTCGAAGCGCCGAAAATTATCAGCAGCGCTGCAAAAACCAGCAAAACTATGAGATAGATAAAAACCTGCCTTCTTTTTTCTGTTCTTTTAACACTAACGGGCCGGCGCCCAGCAGTAGCCATTCAAAAATTAAGTCTTTGCACAATATAAATATATCCTGCTTACTTAGGACTTGTCAAGTTCGGGATGTCTAATTTCAATTTTGAATTTTCTGCTGGCTTTTGCGAAGGCGCGTAACTGGCTGGCGAAGGAGCGGTATTGGTTTGTAAATTAGGTATTCCGAGTTTAACGTGCTGCTCAGGCTGTTCCAGCGGCGTTGCCTGTCCTGAAGAAATATTTATGGGCATTTCAAGTTTTGTCTCCAAACTTTCTTCAGTAGCGGTTATGGCTTTTGCAGCAGGTTTTCTGTGCTTGTAGCCCAAATAACCTATCACTAATAATCCTCCCGTCAAGCCGCCAATTATTGTGGCTGGCAGCATTACGGGATCAGCAACATTTGCAGCCAGGATTGCAGTATATCCTGCTGCTATGCCTATAGTGTATTTGTGGGGGCTTAGCTTCTCGAACATATAATTACCATATAACAGATATTTATAAGGCTTTCCACGGGCTGAGAAATCTCTTAGCTTAATGGCTGCTCAGACTTCAGCCAGGCCTTATGATGAGAGATAACCCAGAGACGATTAAAGAACGTCGCTCCAAAGCTCTACAACAACTGGATTTTTTTCAAAATGGTCTAGGCTTTTGGTGTTAAAAATTGTATTATTTTATATTTTATTTTGTATTTTTGGAAGAACTTTTGAGCCTTAGGCAAGCTTTGCTGCGGGATTATGATGGCATTTGGGGAGATCTTTTTCCCTAGGAGCTCTGCCAGATGGCCGGGAGTCTCGTATCCTTTCCGGCCGAACATTGCTCGCACAAAACTGAGATAAAGTTTTTTAGGCTTGGGAAGTTCATAAACAAGGAGAACCTCACGTTCGAGCTCTTCTGCTTCAGCAGCAATAGCAGTCCTGTATAGTACTAAGCCTTCAGTCAGTATAGACTGTCTAAGTTTCCATGCGTGAAGCTCACCAGCAGTTATGCTAATCGGATTAGTGACTTTAAGGCGGTGCCATTTTTCAAAATCTTTGGATTTGTAAAAATTTGCAATATTTGCAGATGCTCTTTTTTGTACGAAATCTTCATCTGCGGAGCTGCAATCTACAAATATATCTATATCCGACTCTGCCTCAAGCTCCTCCCGAACTGCTGAGCCAAATAAATATATCGCTCTAATTTTTGGCAATAGCTCGGCATCTAGCATAAAGGCAAATGCATTATATACATAGCTTAGCACCTGATAGAACTTCATAGTTCTACACCTTCTTTAGCCAGCAATCCCAGCAAACGGATTTTCAGTTTATCAAAAGCCGTAAGGAGAATTTCTGTATCTGCCTTTGTTGGTTTGCCATAGATCAGTTTGTTGCGACGCTCTTCAATTTCGTAAAGTAGTTCGAATGACTCCTTTTTAGCTGGAAAATCTATGGCTAATTTTCTCTCAGCCAAAGGCAAAATCTTTTGGCCAGGTTTTGGTCTTTTGAACCACTCGTGCTTGATTTGAGTTCCGATAGAAATCTTACCCAGCTTGTGTAAGTAAATTTCTAATAAATCAATGGAACATGCAGAAGCATTAAAAGCCAGCGTAGCTGGCCTTTTTTCTATGCCTAGTTTGATAGATTCTTCTATTACTTCAAAATGTTCTTTTATCCTTGGTAAATGCACTGAAATTGCTGGCATGGGAACTTATATACCTATTTTAGGAATAATAGTTCCCCTGATTTATAAATCTTTTGGAATAAAGTTTCCTAAATTAGGAACTAAAGTACCTATTTTCGTCTATTAAAATGATACCTTTATTCGGTACATTTTATACCAATTAATGGGCTGCGCCTTAGTCTATGCTCGCCATACGCGAAAACCGCTTCAGCGGTTTTAGCGATAGAAAAATCACCATTTTTCTATATGTTTAAGGGTTTACTCATAATACTATTAAATCTCTTCAAAGCCAGAACCAACTTAAGCGAAATTAAAATAAAAAGAAAAAAGAATTCTTCAGTGGCCTTACTTAAGCTTGCTGAAGATTTGTATCGCCATTGCTATTGCGCCGATCAACACCAGGATAAATGCTATTACCCAGAATATAATGCTGATCCAGCTTATGGCAGTTGCTATGCTAGGTATCTGGCCGCCAACCGGCTCCAGTACACTTGCCAGGATCAAGAACACTGCACCTGATGCAATGTATCCCAATTCCTTTCTAAGTGCGTCTACATAGCCGCTGTACTTTAGCAAGGCTAATCCGAGCAGTACTGCTACTGCAGTACCTATCGTTCCGTCCAAAAAAGCCATTTTTGTTCATGTCCTCCTTTTATTAAGGAACTAGTATGATATCTTCTAGGGGTTATTTAACCCCTTTTTACTCTCAGGAAGTAGTTACTTTCTGATTAGCTCAACAGCCGCCCAAAGGCCGCCCACCAGTATCAAGATGAACGCTATTAGCTCAAAGACGAATGTTAGCCATTGCGTCACCGCGGCCGCTCCAGGCCCTAATGTTGCAGAAAGGACGCCTGAATTCCACGCGATATCAATTACATAGAACATAAGTCCGGCTACTACGAATGCCGCTGCTTTCGGCACCTGATGCAGGACTCCAGCATACCTCAAAAGGACCAGCAGCAGCCCAATGCCCAGAGTCACTCCCAATATCGTCTCTTCAATAGCCATTTTATCTCAATGCCTCTAATATGTCTGCACTTTATGATTGACATAAAATGTCAGCCATAGCCAGTAGAGATATAGCAGGTATATAAAGTTGAGTTACCACACAAGCGGTTAAATCTGGCCTTTGACAAATCTCTTTCTAAATACAACGTGCCCAAAATTCACAAGAAGGTCAAAGCCATGGTCTTTCAGGTACCAGGGGTAATCACAGGCGCCCCAGTTTGATGACGCCCAGAGCCATATCTTTGCAGAAATGCCTTTCTTCGATAATAGATTATGCAACTCATCAACAATCTCATCGCCGTGCATCTTCAGGCCGTCAGGAAGCTGCAGGCAGACCTTTGGCTCTTTCTTTCCCAGCTTCTCCACTTCAGCAACAACTTTCTCTATGTCTATATCATAATCCATTTCTATTTGTAGCCCAGAGTAAACACTTTTAAGCTTTTAGATATCTCTCTAGGCATGAAGACTATCACGAAAGAGCGTTTGGAAAAAGAATTCGACAGGACTGAGAAGGCCCTCAAAGCCATAAAAGTCATCAGCAAGGAAAAAGAGGCGCATGAATTATTTGACTTGGCAAAAAGATATTACGAAGATGCAAAATATTTCAGGGATAAGGATGACTGGGCATCTGCCTTTGGTGCATTAAACTACTCATTCGGCCTGCTGGATGCGGGGGCGAAGCTGAAATTTTTCCAAATCACAAACCATAAAGACCTGTTCATAGTAGACTAATTGGCCGAAAGACTTAAATATTTGTATTATGTGTATACACATATGGCAAACATGACATTATCTGTGCCGGACGAGCTTCATGCAAAACTGAAGAAACATCCAGAGATAGCATGGAGTGCTGTGGCTCGAAAGGCTATGGCTGACTATGCAGAGAAATTAGAATGGTTTGAAAAAACGGTTTCGAAAAGCAAATTGACTGAGAAAGACGCCTTTGAAATAGGTGAAAAAATAAAGAAAGGCATGACAAAAAGGCTAAAAGCTGAACTTGCACACAAAAAGTAATGCTAAGTTTGATAATAGATACCAATTCCTTAATATCGGCTTTAATTAGAGATTCTTCAGCCAGAAAGATATTGTTTTATCCTCAATTTGTTTTCCACGCCCCCGCGCATCTTTTGGATGAGATAATTTTACATTTTGAAGAGGTTGCCAAAAAGAGCGGCTTTGGCGAAGACGAAACCAATTTATTATTCAATTTTCTAACAAGTTATATTTCATTCTATCCACTCAGCGCATTCAAAGATCATTTAGACGAAGCAACTTCGCTAACTTCGGACCCTGACGATGTTGAATTTTTAGCACTTGCATTAGCAATCCCGAACGATGGCATTTGGACTGCTGACCAGCATTTTGAAGAGCAGAAGAAAATTAAGATTTGGAAAACAGCAGATTTGCTAAAACTATTGCCGCAAAATGAGATTTAAACAAATAATTGCTGGGAAGGCAGGCTTGCCTGAAGAAATTATTCCAAATACATACCAGATGCTGGGCAAAGTTCTCCTTCTGAAATTATCCCATCCGCAAGCACTAAAAGCTAAAAAGAAAATTGCTGCTGCCATCCTAAAGACATTCCCCTATGTCAAGACAGTTGCGCTCCAGAAAGGAGTTTCCGGCGAATTCCGGCAGCCGAAGGTGGAAATCATTGCGGGAGAAAAGAAAACCCTTACCATCCATAAAGAGTTATCCTGTTCGTTTAAGTTGGACGTCAAGAAAATAATGTGGTCAAAGGGCAACCATCACGAAAGAAAAAGATTATTACGATTAGTAAAACCAAATGAAATAATCGTAGACATGTTTTCCGGAATAGGATATTTTTCCCTGATACTTGGGAAGCTCTCAAGGGCAAGGAGAATCATCGCAATAGAGAAGAATCCTGAATCTTTCAACTTCCTTGTTGACAACATCGTTCTCAATAAGCTGCACAACATCACTGCAATCAATGATGATTGCAGGAATTTTACAATGAAAAATAAAGCTGAGAGGGTTCTGGTGGGATATTTTCCAGGTACAATAAAATTCCTGCCCTATGCATTGAAACTTTCAAAGAAGGGAACAATAATACATTATCACGACCTGGCGGCTGATGAAAACGAACTGAAAAGGGAAATCCTCAAGGTCGGAAAGGGCAAGCTGAAGGTCCTCAACGCAAGGGAAGTCAAGGAATACTCACCATCAAAACGGCATTATGTTTTTGATTTACAATTTGTCAAGTAAGCGGCCTAGTCAGGTTTAATAAACTATCTTTAGATTTAGGCAAATGGAAGAAGGCCTTTTGTATGTGCCCCCGATGTACTTCAAGCCAGAAACATTGCCTATAATATTCTTGGGCGGGCCGATACAGGGCACCAGGGACTGGCAAAGTAATGCAATAACGTACATTCACGGAAAAGCAAAGCACCTTAACATCGCTAGCCCCAGGCGGCTTACTTTTGACGAATCTGTGGATTACGACACGCAGGTAGACTGGGAGCTCTACCACCTGTCAAAGGCTGGGGACAAGGGTGTTGTGCTTTTTTGGATGGCAAAGGAAGATTTCCACGAATGCACGAGAGCCTTTGCACAAACAAGCAGGTGGGAAGTGTCTGAATTCAAAATGAGGCACCAGTTCAAAGGAACTAAGATTGCTGTCGGAATTGAGGAAGGATTCTCTGGCGGGAGATATATGAGAAAAAGATTCAAGCAAGAGTGCCCGGACATTAAAATCTACAATACATTGGAAGATACTTGCGATGAAGCAATAAGATTGGCTTCTGCCTAGGCATAAAGTTTAGGCCCTGATTTTTGCGAGAACTGCGCTGCAAAGTCCTTTGCCAAAGATTTATCTTTCGTACCAAGCCAGCCGTAGATTTTTTCTGCAAAGCAAGGAGCGCAGACAGCCTTTTCATTCTCTCCCCTGCACACGCGGCAGGAAATCTTCCCGTAGCGGGTCTTGTCAAGAATGTTGCGCACTTCTTCCCTGTATAATTTTACCAGGGATAATTTCTTCCTCTCTACAAAAGACTCAACGCGGTCGGTAAGGCAGAGTGGGCACACTGGCACAGCTATTTGCTCTAAACAAAGGCCACACCTCGTCATCAGTGATCAACATAACTAAAAAATTTGTGATTTATAAGCTTTTATCTTCGAAAGCAACGAATTTGTTTTTATCAAGATTTAATTCTACAATAAGGTCAAGAAGGTATTGCGGCATCAAGACTTTCAAATTTTTGTGTTCTGCCGCAAAATTTTGCAATGCCAGCACCTGCTCCCTCTCCACGGCCTGCACGAAAATATCCTTGTCCTTGTTTGCGTCAAGCTCTTGTTTCAGGGATTCGAAATTTCCAGAGGTGTTGAGCCTCAGCATCAGCACAAGTTTTGCAGGGTCAGCAGAAAATCCTTCAGGTTCTGGCTCCTCGTCTCCGTCTTCGCCATCCCCATCAGGCTCTGGCTCTGGCATGGGCTCAGGCTGCGGCTCCTCTTCCTCATCATGCGCTTTTGTGGAATCCTCTAATGCAGAGCTTTGCATAGATTGGGGAGTTTCTTGGCCTGCCATTTCCTTGAGGGATTTCTCTCCGCCAGTCGACTGTGCAGAAACATCTTGTACATCAGTTATGAAAATCCTGTACTTCTCGAGCTGCCAGTGCACTTCCTGCGGCTTCCCAAACGCATCAGAAACATCGCACGCAAGCTTTGCAAGATACTCAAGCTCTGTGTTCGACAAAATTCTAGTGTTTTGCTTTTCCTTCGGCACTTCCTTTCTCAGCACGCCTGGAGAATAATCATCCCTGACAATCTGGATGGTCTGGCCAGGCATGTCAATTCCCAAGACCTTTTCTTCCTCAGCATCATAAATGTAGGTGTCTGGGGAAAGAATTTCATATCCATACGAAGCCTTTATCCAGAGATCCTTTCCTTTTGGTATTATTAAACCAGAACGCTCTGGATTTGCCTGTTTTGTCACGACTACTTCGACAGGCTGGCCATCAGAAGTTGACCAGCATTCCTGTATCGCTCTCGCAAGTGCGACCGTGCCTTTCACATTTGCAAATGTCTTCTTGTCAGACCTTACAGTTGCGTAAGGCGGGTCCCTGCTCGCCGCAGACAAAAGTGCGTGGGCAGATTTCATGTGTTTCAAATCATCTGCAGCATCTATGTATTTGTAATATTCAATTATTTCTGCCTGCATCTCTCCAGGCAATGAAGTGTCTACAAAATCAGAAGGTTTTGAAAAATCAATTTTCCTGTGCTTCACAAAATCGTCAAATGCCTTTTCTGTAATGACAAAGCCATGAGGAACTGGCTGCTTTGCATTCATCAGCTTTGCGAGCTTCACCGCAATGAGAGAGCTGCTGCCAGCAGCATCCTTCAACCATTTGCAGTAAGCCATTACCTAAAACAAAGATAACAAATTATAAAAGGTTTTACTTGAAAGCCATAACCCAAAAACCTAATTTAGCAACGTCTTCCTTCTTGTAAAACTTCTCCATTTCTTTCGTATTAAAAACGTAAGTTACTTTCTTCTCGACAGAACGGCCCGTGTAAGCTTTCTCGTCAGGATCCCACTCATGCAAGACAAGAATATCCCCTTCTTTACATTCGAAATCTGCCAAGCGGATTTCGTAAGTCTTGTCCCCATCAAGAATTCTTTGGAAAAACTTTGGCAATGTCTTCTTCTCAATCTTTGCCATGATTATGCAGCAATCTTCTTCTCAACTCTTACTAAGCAGTGCATTGGCATCTTTGATGTTGCCTTCTTTGCTGCTGCCTTTGCGAGCTCGAGCTTTTCATCTGTTACATAAATCGAGAACAGGACTTTGCCGGGATAGACTTGGGCGGCGTGCCCTTCCGGCCTTCCGAAGCTCTGCGACATTCCCTGCTGGAACCTGTCTGCTCCTGCTCCGGTAGCAAGGGGGTTCATCCTGTAAATTTGATGCGGCACAACCCTGACCTTGGCTTTCCAGGTTCCTTTGGCTGTTGATTCCATGACTCTTGCAATGACCTGCCTTGCTGCTTCCAAGGCGTTGTCGCGAACCTGGATTAACCTGTCAGAAATTACCTGCACCTCGTAAGGATAATCTCCCTCAAGGCCCATGTCATACTGCGCTATCTTGATATGCGGGGCTCCCTTTATGTAAGACTTTGACTTTACTCTCGAGGTGCGAGTGTAAGGCCTCTTGACTCTCCTGTAAGCAACCGCCTGTCTCAACTTTGCCATGATGCTGTGTTTGAAAGTTGATTTTTAAGCCTTTTCTAAGGGTAAGGGATAGGCTTATTAATTTCATTTTCCCCTTAAGGATATGAGAACTCCAAAACAGAGGTTTTCTGTAGCTGCAGTAACCCTGGCTCTCGTTCCTATTGCAGTCGTAAACGCAATCAACACGAGCAGCGTGCTTTTGGTGGGACTCGCAGCAATTGCCGCGATGCTGTCCGGACTGGTTTTTGCCCTCGCAGCCGATGAGGTGATCCGGCAACGGTATTAGCATATATTCTTGTGACAGTAAAATCCGGCTCTGAAAAAGATACGCTTGAAAAACTGAAAAAAGTGCCTGAGGTCAGGGATGTGTATCTTGTTTACGGAGAATATGACTTGATCCTGAAAGTCGAGCTGAAGGAAATTTCAGACCTTTCGGAATTTGTAATTGCACGAATTCGCGCCCTGCCTATAGACAGGACAACTACGCTGATAGTTGCGGGCTGAAATGGCTCTTGAAATTCTGGCAGGACTAATAGTTGCAGCTTCTTTCCCGGCAGGCGTTGGCCTCTTCAAGATGGCAAGAGAGGAAATCGAGCCTTTTGCGAAAAAAATCAAGCTCGGTTTTGTTTTCGCCATGCTGATTGCATCGGTTTTGGGCATTGTTTCATCAGCAATCGGAGGCACTGCAGTTTTGGCACTTTCTTTTGCAGCCGGCC
>DATEUM010000022.1:0-2179 GCA_035283085.1 Candidatus Nanoarchaeia archaeon | reverse complement strand
GCAGACGAATTTCCTGCAAAAAGTAAATGGCAAGTGTTGAAAGAAATAAAGAATGCCTTTGTAACTGAAAAAGGCAAGAAGCCGGTCACTCTGGTTTACATCGATCACGAGTATGATTTAAGCGCCAGCGACATAGAAGTTGCAGTCCCTATAATGCCAACACAAATTAGGGATTATTTCTTCAGGAATTTTCTCAGGTGCGGGCACGAGATGTATACCAGATATCCTGATAAAAGTAACTCAGTTATTGGCGAAATCAGGATTCCCCTTGAGGAATCAAGGGACATAATGGAAAGGACTATAACGCCGCTGCTGGAAGAGCGCTTTGATGTATCGCTTACTAAGAAAGAAAGGCTTATGGCTTAGGATAATCATATAAAATAATGCGGTAAATATTTCACCACAAAATTTGATGCAATCGGCTTCAACCAAAGAAGTATGTGCGAATGAAACGAGATAGGGTTTTAAGCCTTTATTGCACGCTTTTTTCATGTCCCGAATAACGATTGAGAAGAGGCGTTTGAAAGATCTCTCAGAATTTTTGAGGCAGAGTTCTAGGTACAGCCGAACAAAGCTAATGGACATACCAGACAAAGGTGCACACGTCAAAAATATGGTTAGTTTCAAAGCTGAAAACGGGCCATATGCAGGCGGTGCTTACTATTCAATTGTTGGTGGCGGAAGCAGCCATATCAGAGCAATCGCACACATGTTCGAAATTTTCTCACCCCTTTACACAGGCAAGGGACTAGGCGTAGAGGCTATGTACGAATTTGAGAAATTTCTTATAGAGGAACACAACGCTGAGGTCTTGGAAGGGCCTTCAAATTCACGAACTGATGTAATAGATTGGCTCAAGCGAAGAGGCTTCAGGCCGAGGGGAAATTCGATATGGAAAAGACTTGGCTTGGTGGAAACAATAGACAAAGCCGAATTTTTGGGCATGCTGGGACAAGTCCCTGAATTGTTCGATGAACGTTCCGCGCCATATGTCAATGCGCCGCACGCGCATACTGTTAAGTTTACGCATAGACAAGAAGATGTTGGAATAGCATGCTATTGGCTCTCACCAATAGGGCCAACCGTGCCGGACATGGTTGCAGATGTGCAGCTTTTAGGAATTTTTCCTAAGCACAGGAAACAGGGATTTGGCAGATCATTTTTGAGCTCGCTGGAAAGATATGTTTCGGATGTGCATAAGCCACAGCCAAGCTGGTCACGCGCCCAAACTGAAACTGACAGCACGTGGTACGCAGATTTGGGTTATAGGCCTTTAGGTAGGTTTTTTGTAAAACAAATAGGGCCCGCTACTTTGACTTTGCCTTCAGGGGCTTCGTCCACTTAAGCCGCTTAGGAGACCTTTGCAGCACAAGCATGTATTTCTCGCACTTGTTGCTGCAGAAAAACAAGACTTTACCAGTGTTTTGTACCAGCATCTTTCCACTTGTGCGGTCAAAATTCTTGTTGCAGTAGCTGCAGACTACCATGTTACCTTTTCCTGCCTTTTATCGGGCTTGCTTCCATTTCAGTTTCCTTCAGAAGTATGATGTCTCCAATCCTGAAAGGGCCGACAATGTTTCTTCGCATTATCTTGCCTGCTTCCCTTCCCGCAAGCAGCTTTACCCTGGCCTGCTTTCCGCCTTCTCTTGTCCCCATGCTTCCTACTATTTCAAGTATCTGGGCTGGCGTGACTCCGCCGGCGCTCATTTCCATAGGCTTTGCTCCGCCTGTATCTTCAGGCTTACCAGCAGAAGTTTTTTGTTTAGCCGGGCTGTTCTGATCCTCAGTCAGTGCTGGTTTCTCAACAATCTTTTTTCCAGATCCCATAATAATCAACCAGAAACAGCTGCAGCTTCCTTCTTTGGAGCTGCCTTAGATTTACCTCTTAATTGATCTACAAAATCAGCAACCTTCTTTGCTGCATCGCCAGCATTAGCAATTGCTATTGCAGATGTGCCGACAGGCAAACCGGCTGCAGCGCCGAGTTCTGCTTTTGATTGAACATAAACACAAGCAATGCCTTTTTCTTCGCTCAAAACAGGCAAGTGCATAATAATTTCAGGAGGGTTAACATCAGCAGCAATTACAACTAACTTGGCTTCGCCTCTTTCTATCGATTTCGTGGCTTCATTAGCTCCCTTTCGAAGCCTTCCCTGCACCCTAACTTCATTCAGAAGCT
>DATEUM010000021.1:0-11864 GCA_035283085.1 Candidatus Nanoarchaeia archaeon | reverse complement strand
GGTCTGCACTCTCATTACCCTTGGTGACCTGAAAATATTCAGGTTTCGCCAATATTCCCTGTCTCTGGCTTGCTGTACGGATGTGTATTTGGATACTGCGCCAATGTTTCCAATAGACCTTCCGAGAAATCTTGCGATAGGAGCAAGATAATCAATGGCTTTCTCGCCACAATCCAGAACTATGTCAATATCCGCGACATTGTACGCAGCAACCTTTCTATTATTTTCTGGCGTAGGATTATTTATCATAAATTCCAAGTCTCCAGAGCCAAGCAGCTTCCTCTTTGAACTTTTGAAATATGCTGCAGCATAGTCTAATGTATCTCGTATGTTTGGAGTTACGTACTGCGATACTTTACAAGTGTCGATGAAATCTATTTCTGGATGCCATACTCTTCTTATGAAATCGTGACCGCGGATGTGAGGCTCAAATCCATCTTCCCCTGTAAGGATTTTCTGCGTTTTCTTTTCCTTAATCTGCCGCAGCTCGCCGATGTCAAAAGGCGCATTGTGTATAACTATAGTGTCAAACTTCCTTGAGGCCTCGCGCGTTCCCTCCACAATTTCATTCTCTGTTTCCACGGGAACTATTTCAACATTCTGCAGCTCGCCTAATGAATCAGGAGCATTTTCCTCAAGGACAAAAAACTGTTTCCACTTCCTGTTGCCAATAGTGTTCATTGCCGTAATGCCATATCTCTGGCCCTTGCCTGCCTTTTTCTCTATATCCAGCGCCCCAACTCTGCCCGGAATGTCCTTCAAGTCTGCAATACCTACAACTTGAGGCTTATCTGAGCGGTCGAACTCGAGAAGAGAGTATATCGGATACCTCATCACGTATTCTTCAGGCCCGCTGACATTCAGTGACTCTTTGAAGAACTTTCTCCAGTGTGTCTTCAGCAATTTTTCTGTGGAGGAATTTCCTCTTATATGCAATGTTTTTTTCTTGTAGCCAGAGTCAACAATCTCGCCTTCCAGCCCGATGCTCTCGAATACCTCCTTTCTTAAATGCTGGACATTTTCCAAATCATCCCTGTGGGAAGCAAATATGAACTCTGAAGGTATTGTGTGCCTTTGCTTCTCTCTGTTAAGGGTTGTATAGAAGCTCACAGTGTCATCAAGATTTACACGTATTCCCCTCAATATTTCTGCAGTCATGCCTCTGTGAAGCTAGAAAGCGATTTAAGACTTTATCATCAACAAATGGAATGCCATATGTCCCAGACAAGCTCGTATCGCCCCTGAATACGCCTATTCTGGCTTACATAACCAATGTCACGGAGGAATGGGTGCCAGAGGGAAGAGGCCTTTATGCTCGTGATAAGGTAAAAGAGGTTTGGTCTCGGTTAAAACCCGAACTCCAAAACTGGCGCCGTTTGGGACGGGCGCACAGGCACCACTTGCTGAACCGGCTTAGTTTTGATGAAATAAAGTCATCAGCTGCAGAGTTAAAGGAAAAGAGGAATGTTTTCACAACTGCATTGTCAGTCGACCAGACTCCAATCGATGAGGAATGGAAATTCTATCCTACAAAGCCGACTGGCTGGGACCCTTTCTCAAACAATGCGCGCTACACAGATGAAATCCTCAGGGATGTAGCTAAATACGGGCAAAAATTTGAAGATAAATACAAGCAGAAGCCAAAACTGAATCACATTTTCTGGCCTGTTGGCCCATACCTCTTCCCTTATGTTTTCAAAAAAACAGAAAACAAAATTGTTATCGAGCACTTATTCCCTGACGTTGTTGAAGAAGTCTCCAAGGCCATGGAAGAGGAAGGCTACAGGGCATACGGCCGCGTGGCTAAGGAAGCAGGAACTAACGAGCCGCAGATTGGCAATTATGAAATGGCAGAACTTCTGACATCTCCCGAAGCATCAAAACGCGCAACCATGGGAATAATACCTGGCAAGGGCTATGAGCTGAGGTTTGTATATAACTCAATCCCATTCATACTCAACAACGAATACAGGGAAAAGCTAATCGCTTACAAGGCAGACCATCCCCTTGAAAAAAATATAGTAAACATTCTGGATGAAGGGTTGGCGAAAGATTACCCTTATGAACAGGTCACAGACTGGTCAACATTCTTCAACAGGCAGATAATTGCAAAACCTTTTCTCGAGGCAAGAGTCATAGAACCTTTGGAGCTGAAGAGGCTTGAAATTGTTGGGGAAAAATCTGGCTATGTATCAGGGATAATGCAATTCTACGGCAAGAAGTATGAGATGGGCTGGTGGGATGTTCACAAGAACTCTGACATGCCGCGCGAAGGCATAGCTGACCAGTCAGCGCTCAACAGAATTGTGGGGGTGATGTATAATGACTGGGTCGCCTGGAAATCAAACTGACAAGGATGACAAATGCCCTTTGACATTCTATCCCTGCATCTTCAAGGACGCTGGCGAATGCACTCTCGGCATTCCATCGCAGGAAGTAAAGCCTTGCATGCTTGGCGTTGCAGAAACTCTTGTAAAGAAGGAAGACCTCGCAGCATTGACTAAAGATGCGCATGAAAATGGCTACAAGGCCCTTGCTATAGAGTACCATCACCTGCGGTTCAACAAGGCAGATACTATTGTTGAATTGGAGCACAGATATACGCAGAGCCTGAAAAAACTGACAGACACGGGGCAATTTCTTCCCCTGCCTTTCAAGGGGTTAAGAGAAAAGTCACAGCACAGGGCCTCAGAATTTGCAAAAAAATACCATTGCCAAAGAATTTTTTCAAAAATTGGCCACGAGGAGCTCGGATTCCCGGACAACTTGCTGGCAAGGATAGGGACTTCGTTTCATGCTGTTTGCAACCAGCAGCAATTGCCTTGGATACACGAGAATGACATGCTGGTAGCGCTCGGCATAGAGCCCATCAGCAGGAAAATGTATTGCGAAGTCCCTCTTCTTTATAATTACAAGGATATTGCAACATCAATACACGCTGATGACTTGCTGCAATTTCTCCCAAACGAACTTGAGTTTGGAAAAGACATTGGTGACATTGGAGTGCACGACATGAAAAGAAAAGCCTATTCCACTCACGAAGAAAAAGGGCACAAGATGCAGCTGGCAGCAAATGTCCTTGGCGCAGAGCAATCAATCGGCGTAAAATCAAAGTGGTTTTACATAATAACATCAAAGAGGCCGAGAAAGGCTGTCGTCGGCAGGCACAGGCTGCCTGAATACCACATAGGCAAAATAGCAAGGGAAGGCATTACTGTTGAAGATTTCCACAGCCTGCTTGTTGATACCAACAAAGAGCAGGCACAACTGCTTGATGACAGAGTCTACTGGAATAGCAACAAGGAAAAGCTTACAAAAAAAGGGATTTGCGGGAATTGCTTTGACAAAGACACCTGTAATTACGTAACTGGAATAATGAATGAAAACCGCCAGTCAATGAGAGAAACCCTCGAAGACACCTTAGATGTGGTATTGCCTAACAAGGAATTGCCAGCCCAATAAGCTTAAAAGTAATTTTTCTTCTCTGATTAAAACGCGGGGGTTCCCGAGCGGTCAAAGGGGTGGGACTTAAGTCCTTGAAGAAATCCCATGGCTTAGTGCCTTCAGAGGTTCAAATCCTCTCCCCCGCACTTAATTGTAAAATTAGATGAAATTGTATTTGTCTTTGCAATTAAATGCGAAGCATTTCTAAAATCCATAGAAGTTGAACCTGTCAGGCTCGCACATCAGGCCTATTATTGCATCAGGATTTACTTTTCTGACTGAATCAAGACCTCTGATATCTGTAAGGGAAAAAGTGCAGTGCTTGTAAGGATGAGTGTGCAAAGGAATTATCGTATCCTTGTTGCATAATTCAGAGGAAACGTGCGAGAAGCTCTGGCTGTACATTTCTGGCTGGTAGACTCCAGTCACATAATAGCTGCTGACTTCCTTATACCCTTCAAGGCAGGCCTTGAATTCGCTTCTCTGCTCTGCAAAATACATCGCTAACAGTTCGTTGTAAACCGTTTCATTAAACACCACTTGCTTGCTGTCTTTCAAATCTATTACAAAATTTTCATTGATTGCATAGCTATCTATCTGGCCTTCCAGTATGTTGAGGACATAGCCGCCAGGAACGAGATAAACAATTGTAATTGCTGCCAGAAATATGCCTGTTGCAGCAACAAGGAATTTCTTTAGCCTCTCCCTTTTGCGCTTTTCTTCCTCTGTTAACTCTTCTATAATATCTAGATCGCTTTCCTTGACATTTTTCAAGTCATCCTCAACGTCCATATTAGAATACCGAAAATTAACCTTTTAAATGGGTTCGATAGATGACAATTACGCGGGGATAGCGAAGTGGTCAAATTCTGCTAAAAGCAGAAGACCAAACGTGCTCGATTCAGAGTCGAGTGGCTTAGTGCCTTCGGAGGTTCAAATCCTCCTCCCCGCATCGCTTATTTTAAAAGGCTATTTGTTTACTTTAGTATATATGAAAAAATGGCTCGCGGCAGTGATATTTTTGCTGCTTTTTATCCCGGTGCAAGGAGCGCAAATTAGCTCGTATGATGCAGAAGCCATAGTTGACAGAAACAATGTAAAGGAAACTGTCCTGCTTTTTGTTGAGTACCGGGGTGAGACTTCTTTGGAGCTGCTGTTGCCGCCGGGCATCAGAAATCTTGCCGCATCAGTAAATGATGCATCTGTCGTGTGCCAACAAAAAGAGATAATTGGCGCTACACAGATAATTTGCCCTGTTCCAGTAAGTTCAGATTATTTTGTAAATCTTGATTTTGAAACTACTTTCCCAATTGTTTCTCTTGACGACAGAAAGCTATTCAGCCAAGATTTTAGTTTCAACCAAACTATAGAGAAGTTCAACTTCAGGCTAAAGCTTCCGGAAAGGGCAATTCTTCCAGAGCCTGTTGAAAAGTTTGTAAGTCCAGAGCCAGCCAGGATTTATTCTGACGGAAGGAGAATAATTCTATCATACGAAGCCGCAAACATAAGCTCTTTTGACACATCTGTAATCTACGAGCCTCCGAAAGGCCCGCCAAATACAACAGTGTTATTGGTTTCATTTTTAGTATTAATCGCGGTTGGTTTGTTGTTGACGAAGTTGGGAGGTAAGTCTATAAGGAAAGGAGAAGCAAAGCCTGCTGAAGATGGGAAGCCTGAGCAGTCCAAATCTAAAGTGATTCCCCTGGAAAAAGTCGAAGAGAAAGAGGACAAGCTTTACCTCTTGCCTGATGAAAAAGGCGTTGTGCACATCCTGAAGCAGGCTGGCAAGCCTATCAGGCAGAGAGACATTGAGAAGCAAGTCACGTTCTCAAAAGCAAAACTCTCCAGAATTTTGCGAGGCCTTGAAGAAAGAGGCATTATCAAACGAATTCCGAGAGGAAATACTAATCTTATAGAGCTGATTAAGAAGTAACTCTGAATGTATAATTCGGAGGAATAGAAAACCAGCAAGATTTTCTATAAACTTGTTCCATGTTGTTTCGAGTTTTTATTATATACCTGAACAAACTATATGCTGGCATGGAAAGCTCAGGCAAAACCTTGGAATCGCGTATGGCATTGCAGCAGGCAGCAAGCCCTAAGGTAGTCGGCAATGCCTTGTACGAGATTCAGAGCGGATTAATATTATCACAAATTCCAAATTCGCAGCCAGACGGCTCGCGGGTAATAGAGTATCTCGTCCAAAGAAAATTGGTGCCGCAATTTGCCTATCTTAGGCAAAAACGTGACGGCCCGCTCATCAGGTGGGATGCACCCATCTATGGCAGCGAAGATGAGCTCAAAAAGAAGTTTCCTTACATGTTCTCCAAAATAATGGAGGAGAAAAAGGGTGAACAAAAATGAAAACCAAAAATATGTGGTTTGTGTTTTTGGTGCTAGCCATCTTCATGGCAGCTCCTGTGTCGGTATTCGGTCAGGAGGATAACGAAACTCCTTCTGATGATTTGCCTGATGAGGAACTTCCAGAAGAGGATGTACCAGAAGAAGAGGAAGTTCCAGAGGAAGAGAGTGCAGAAGATGCTGAGGCGGAAGCCGCGGCTGGAACTACTCCGGACAGCCCACTATGGGGCATTGATGTGGCCTTGGACAGGATAAGGCTGGCTCTAGCCAGCAATCCAAACAAGGCAAGAATTGGCCTGCTGATAGCCGAGGAAAGGCTCGCAGAAATACAAGTCTCGGGAAAGAGGGGAAATGCTGAAGCAGCAACAAGGGCCCAGGATGAGCACGGCAGGACTTTAGAGGATGTCAAAATAAGAATTGAAGCGATGGACGGCGTGGAAGTTGACAACGAAACGCTACGCGGCATTGAGCGAGGAATGGCCAACCATTTGGCTGCGCTTGCAAAGGTAAAGGCAAGAATAGAAGCTAACCCAAACATACCTGAAGAAACCAAGGCGAGACTTCTAGCGAAGTTTACTGACCTTGAAGGCAGGGCTGAAGAGCTGAAAATAAAGATAGAAAACAGAAAGATGAGGATTGAGCTGAAGAGAGAACTGCGGACTAATGAAACAAAAACCAAAGATGAAGTCAAGTTTGACGTAGAGGGCGAACTTACTGACGAGCAGCAGGCTTTGGTAGACCAGCTCGTAGCAGCGCTTGATGCAGCAAATGTAAACGTAGACGTGGAAATCAAGTGCGAGAAAGCTGGCG
The DNA here is from genome assembly GCA_035283085.1 of Candidatus Nanoarchaeia archaeon. Lineage (GTDB taxonomy): Archaea > Nanobdellota > Nanobdellia > UBA10117 > UBA10117 > DATEUM01. The sequence continues at coordinate 5,249 of DATEUM010000021.1, read as the reverse complement.
ATGGCGACGATGCACTTTCTGTCTGCGAAACAGAAGTGGATGGAATCCTATCAGCTGACCAGCAGGCACTGGTAGATCAGTTAGCGGACAGCTTGGAACTGAGCGGAACAGAAGCCACTGTAAATATAGAGGCTGAGTTCGAGACCGAAGTTGAAGACGAGGACGAAGCTGATGAAAACGAGACGGAAGACGACGAAGATGAGCTAGAGGAAGAAGACGAGGATGAAGAAGGCGAAGAGAACGAGACTGAAGGTGCTTAAAGCACCTTTTTTTCTTTCTTTTTTATTTCTACTTGACTTCTTGGAAAGCTCTCAACATAAGGCTTTGCGGATGGTTTGAAGCAGCCATTAACCTGAGACATTCCCCCGCGTTAACTTTTAAAATACGTATTTGTCTTCAATCACATGGCATTTAGAAGACCTCAAGCAGGGGACAAGGTAAACTATTTCACAAATAGGGTTCTTGAAAACGGAAAGGGCTATGCCAAGGTTTGGAGATTTGAAGGCGAGGAAAAAGCAAACATAGAGTACAAATGCCCTTCCTGCGGCCATGCAGGGGAGAAACAGCAAGTGTTTGAAAGGGTCAAAGTTACTGTTGTAAAAGAAACAACTGGAAAGAAGAAAAAAATGGACGCCTTTGTATTTGCCTGTAACAAGTGCGGCGCAGAAATGAAGCTGGAAAAGTGGACAAAGAGCATGGGAAGAAAGAAGGCTGCATAATACTGCAATTTGGTGCCAACGTCTGACTCGAAAGTAAGCTTTTTAATCTATGCAAATCAGCCATTGTCATGCCTCTGTAGCTCAATCTGGCAGAGCGTCGGTTTTGTAAACCGAAGGTTACAGGTTCAATTCCTGTCGGGGGCATTACTCTTTTAAAGCTAATTTTTGGCCTTATGTTATGCCCACGGCATATCATAAGGACGTTGCTGAGAGAATAGACGCACTCAGAAAGAAGCATAAAAAAGCCGGTGTCCTAAAGCTGGCCAGCATTATAAATCAAGAGAAGGACTTCCTGGCAAGGTATGGCATTGCAAGCGTCAGCGAGCACTATGTGCGCGAAGTCCTGCATCCTGAGGAAAAAGAGCTGAGAAAGTATACAAAAAACAAGCGGGCAGCAGAGCTGAGGGAGGCCAGGGCTGCTGAAAGCGAGCCTGCCAGCCTTGAAGCTATCGCCTCATCTGATGCAGAAAACGATGCAGTTACAATATCTCCAAGCATGTTTGGCGAGAATATGGACTGCCCTTATCATGATAGGGTGATAAAGCTGGGCGATCTTTCTAGAGCAATAAAAAATTCTATAAGCAGACAGGAGCTCAGCGATGAAGATGCTGAAATGATGGCCTTGCACGTGCTTAGCTTCTTCGGCTTCCAGAGCAGGATTGTAGATAATATTTTGGAGCTAGAGGACAGGGATGCATTTTACATTTTGGAAGATGCTGGCCTTTTGACCACAGAGAGGGAGGAAACAAACTTGTATGACGGCAGGGAATGGCGCATACATTACTGGCTGTTCCGGAAGGACAGGATAATTGAGCTGGCTGGCGCCAGAAAGCATGCTGAAAAAGTGTCTGTGCCGGAAGACGTTGCTGTTTATGCGGAAATACCTGCAGATGTCTGGGCAAGGAAAAAGGGGACCGAACCAGATGAGCCTAAGGAAGAGCCAAAAGAAAACCCTGTTCCTGTCCAACTAAAGCAAGCGCAAAAGGCGGACACACCTGAAGACGATGCTGAGGCCTGGAACAGGCTGAGGAAAAATGCTGAAGAGGATGAAGAAAACCTTGAGGAAAAGATACTCTCCGCATTGCCTTTTGACACTCCCGTAACAAAAAGATCTGTCAAGGAACGCATAGGAAAAAATTTCCTTTCAGCCTTTCCGAAGCTGCACAAGGCACAAAAAGTTTTGCAATTCAATGCCTATGATGACAATGGCAACAAGGAATTCTATCTTTTAAATGCGTCTTCCAACGCAAAGGCCCTTGAAGTAATGAATGCTGCCGTGGACAAGAACACAATTCTAATAGACAACAGGCTAAAGCCAATTTCGACAAAGGGAAGGGAAGTCTATGATTTGGCTTGCAGGCTTTACGACGCCGATAAAAAGGCTGTGGAGGACACAAGGCTGCTAGATGAAATAGAGAAAAGCAACATGGAGCTTCCCAACGGCACCGCAAATTACATTTATCAGCTCTTATATAATGGTGCGCTGGTCAGGAGAGGCAACTCTTATGTGCCCCATTATGCGAAAAATCGCGAAAACCCGCCTCTGCCTTTACAGGCACCGCAACCAGTGACGCAATCTGCAGGCCTTCCACAATCTTCGGGCAGACTTAGCGATAGGGTGTATATAATAGTGAAAAATTTGAACAGCACGCTGCCTGAGGTTTCTGATACGACGATAAGGAATATTGCAGGCATAGAATTAAAACAAAGGCACGAACAAATAGACAGGGCGATAGAGGAGCTCTACATAAACGGACGCCTGAGGAGAACCCCTTCTGGAAGATACAAAGTAAATGAAGAGAGCAAGTAAGCTTATATATTATATTACAAAAGTTATACAATGGCAGTAAATGTTTACAAAATGGAAGGCGAGGCGACTGCGAAAGTAAAGGCAGTGCTGGAGGCAGCTGACAAGAAAGACCCTGCTACTGGAAAATGGGTTATCAATGAATTTGTCACAACAGGCTACAAATTAACTGATGCCAGAGGCCTAGGCCTTGAAGGTTCTAGTACGTATGTTTACATCAAGGCGGGCGATGATTTCTTCAAAAAGAACGAGAAGGCCCTATTGGACGCAGGGGCTAAGAAACTCTCTGGCGGGGAATACAACAAAGTCAAGGGCAAGTTCGAAGAGTCAGAAGAGGCAGCAACAGAAGGCTTCGGCTCTATTTTCGGCTAGCAAAACCTTGAGATTTGTAAGCTTCATCTAATATTGCGACTAGCTCATTCACACGTTGGCTAAGCTGACCACCTTCATTGAATTCTTGGAGCTCAAACTTATCGAATTGTACGCCTGAAAATCTAGGCATACACAAGTCTTCAGACTCCATAGCTCTCTCTAGTATAAAAGTTACTGAAGAAGGTGTCCAATCAGGACTTTGAAAAGAACCATTCGGCTTGTCTGCCCAAACTTTTCCCTGGCCTTCAACTAAATTAAAGTCGTAAATAATGCCCGGCCTGAATTGCAAAATAGATTTTGTTTTTGTTGCAACATATTTCAAAACATCATAAGTTTCATCAACTGTTCTGGGCTGCTCAAATTTATAGCCGTCTTGCATACCTTTGTGTCAAGCTAAAGTTTATTAAGCGTTTTCTCAGGTCTTTATTCTGGGCCCGTGGTCTAGCGGTATGACGTCGCCCTTACATCAAAAGTAAGATAGGCGGAGGTCACTGGTTCGAATCCGGTCGGGCCCACTCAACTACTAGGGTTATCTCTTAGTATTAGGGCTGCTTGAACTTCTGCTATGCTCAAATTTGTGAGATTACCCCAGCAATCGTGTTATAGAATTATTTCATCACTTCAATCGGCAGGCTGCCGTGCTCTGACCAGAATACCATATCTAATTCAAGCATGCCTATGTTAATACTCTTTGCAAACTCTTTCATCTGCCTCTCGATATGAAGATACTTGTTCTTCGATAATACTAGAGGCACGTCACTAATTACTTTGTATTTGAAAAGTTCAGCAAGTATGTGCCTGTCTAGTATTGCAAGATCACTTCCGTGTCCAATGTTGCGGAGAAAATGTGTGGCTTCTTTCATTCCCAGGCCCATCACGTTATCAGCAATCCAGTTCCTTAAGCCCCAGAGATCATCAGTGTTGATCATAGACTTAATTTTTACTTGCCCATTTCTTGAAAACATTTGTCGCGCGGAAACTATGTAGCGAGCCTTATTGTTATTGAATCTGACTCCGTGTTTTTCCAAGATTTGGGCTATGTCCTCAGGATTTCCAGAAAACAGTAGTCCAGTAGAAATAAGTTCCTTAATTGCCTTATCGGATGCTGAAGCTTTGGTCTGCGGGGTGCACAGGCAGAAACATAATTCAGCGAAAATTCTTTCATCAGGCTCGTACTTGACTTTGTTCAGCTCATCAAGCCTTTTCTGAATATCTGCTTTCTTTGATTCATACAATAAAAGTAACGGAGACTCCATGCTACTTAACTGCATCGTATGCCTTTTTAGCTTTATCGAATCTCTTGTTTACAACATCCCAGTTGATGTTCTCAAAGAAGGCATCGATGTATTTCTTCCTGTCTGGCCCTTGGTCTATGTAATACGCGTGTTCATAAACATCAAGCACAAGGACAGGAATTGCATTCATAAAGCCATAGACATTATGCGCGTCCAAGCCATTGTTTATCAGTCGACCTGATGATAAATCTAAAACTAAAACTGACCAACCTCTCAGAGCAAGGCCAGTTGCAATAAAGTCTTCTTTCCACTTCTCAAAACTGCCGAAATTCTTCTCAATGGCTTTCTTGATGGCCCCTGAGACCTTTCCTCCTTTGTTGGAAAGGTTTTCAAAATATAATTCGTGCAAAACAACGCCCATCCAGTTGAAGGATTCTTCTACCTTAAGGGCGCGGAAATCAGAGAAGTTCTGGTTTGCTTGACTCCTATCGACAGTGTCAAGTTTTGTCCAGACCTCATTTATCTTCTTGACATAACCCTTGTAATGTTTCTCAAAATGCGGCTCGACTTGAGCATCAGAAATACCTTTCAAGCCCTTTGGCTTGACCTTATCTTTAGAATTAACTTGATACGCCATTGCAGCCTCCCAATAACCAGTCAACAGAACGCCTTATAAAATTTTGCGTTCTGAGCTGAGCATGAATTTGGAAGATAGAATCAAGCATAATGATGGTTTCGCGACGAAAAAACGTATTCTTAGGCTTATAGTAAAAAAGCCTGGAATCCATATGCGCGGCATCATGAAAGAACTCAAAATGAGCAATGGTTCTGTAGGCTATGGTCTTAAATGCATGGAAGAGGATGGCATAATAAAGTCTGAGAGGGATGACATTTACCGCAGATATTATGCAATTAAGAAAAAATTGCCATACAACTTTCACATAGGCAAACAATCTGTGGCTGTTGCAGAACTCATAAAAAGCAATGAGGGTGCAAATATGACAGACATTGCACACACCATAGGAACGAGCTGGCCGGCTGCTTATTACCACAAGAAAAGGCTAGAAACTGCCGGCGAACTTTAAGACTTATAAATTCCAAACTTTTCATATTTGA
>DATEUM010000020.1:0-5954 GCA_035283085.1 Candidatus Nanoarchaeia archaeon | reverse complement strand
TGGGCGCTGCTCTTGAAACAATTGAAAGAGTTGGCCCTTGCGATGCAAAAATCAAAGTTACAAAGATAGAGGATGTCAGGGTTGCAAAGAGAAACTTTGTCCTGGAAAGGGCGAAGGAACTTTTGAATGCGATGATGACTGACGCGCCAGACAGCCAGGCATTTACGCAAATGCTGACTCAAGGAATGCGCGAAGCAGAGATTTCTGAATACGGCGCGGACAAATTGCCAGCAGGCCCGGACATAGACAGCTCTGACGAAATAATTATTGTCGAAGGCAGGGCGGACGTCGTCAACATGCTGCGCTATGGCATCAGGAATGTAATTGCGATGAAAGGTGCCAAGCCTACGGACACAGTAATAGATTTGACGAAAAAGAAGATGACAACTTTGTTTGTAGATGGCGACAGGGGCGGGGACTTGATAATTAGGAATCTCGCTGGCCTGACAGACCTTGACTTCGTGGCAAAAGCTCCGGACGGAAAGGAAGTCGAAGAGCTGCAACAGAAAGAAATTTTGAAAGCTTTGAGACTGAAAGTTCCTTGGGAGCAGGCCAAGACAGACCTTAAGATAACCAACGGCAGCTCTAGCGGCACTGTTTCTGTAACAGAAACAGTCTCTAGGGAAACTCCAAGGGAAGAAAGGGGCAGCTTCAGGGAAAGGCCCAGGGAAGAAAGAGATTCCAGCAGGTATGAATCTGCGCCTAGGAACCTAAAACCGTTGAAGGCAATGTCTGATGAGGTCATGGGAACCAGAGGCGCATACATTCTGGATGAAAACTTGAATGTTTTGGGAAAGGTTCCAGTAAAGGAACTCGACTCAACCCTTGAAGACTTGGATGGAGTCTATGCAGTTGTGATGGACGGAGAAGTCACAAATGACATTGCAAAGGCTGCAGACGAGAAGGGTGTAAGATACCTGATAGCAAAGGCTTCAACAGCAAGGCCCTTAAGAGCCAAAATATTAACGCCTGACAAGCTTTAGGAGCTTGTCAGTTTTGATTTTATTTATTATCCACGCAAATCCTATTCCTATCAAAGCTCCCGCAATTACATCCGTAAACCAGTGGACATTCAATGCCATCCTGCTGATTCCTATGAGTATGGCCCAGATGTAAAGCAGTATTTTGTATCTTGCATCTTTAGTAGGAAAGAATGTTGCTACAAAGAACGCCAGCGTCGTATGGCGGCTGGGAAAGCTCTCATCGTCAGAGCCATCAGGCCTCATCCTGCCAGTGAAAGTTTTCAAAATCTCCACAACTGCAAAAAGTATTAGTGCGCTAACTACCAAAACAGCAAACTTGAAATCCCTCTTTTTGGTTATGAAATCTCTTACGAGCAGAATTATTGCCAATGCAAGCAAAACATAAACAGATTCTGATATTACAAAAAACACTTGCTGCTGCGCAGGTCCCTGTAAGGAAACAAAGAAATCCCTAGCAACAGTATCAAGCGTCATTTTCAACTTGAAATAAGGTTAAGTTTAAACTCTTTCGCCAGGGCCTTTGCCAATTCTTTAGGTAAAAGGTACTGTCTTTTGATTTCTACAGCGTATCTGCCTTTCTTTTTTGTAATCTTGTGGCCTTTCCAGGCTTTCTTGAAGCCTGCAATGTGCTCCTCTGCCAGTTTTGCTGGCGGCCCCCAGTGCAATTTAGTTTTGCTCAGAGGTTTTTTGTCAAAATAAAACCAGAACATTGCTGTGTTGTTGAATTCCCATCCAATTTCTTTGGGAGAAAAGTCTTCAGCCAAGAAATTTTTTTCCAGCAATTCAAAGATGTGCTTCATCCTAGCCCCAACTATGTCTGGTTTCCCAGAAGGAGTCTTGATTTCAAAAACAATCAGGCTTCTTTTGCCAGCCCTTTCCTTGAGATATTCCACAGTAACAAATTTCTCATCAAAGAAATCCAAATTCGGATTTTTCAGGAATTTCTTCGCAACTTTTCTGAACTTGTCATAGTTTTCCTTTCCCAGTGCAGCAGCCGCATTCCTGTTCTTCTCTATAGGGTCTATTAGAATCATAGGGCCTGCTATCTTGGAAGCATTCAAGACCTTAAGAGATTCCCCTTTGTTCCTATAATGTTTGGCAGGGTCAATGAATTCATTGTCTCTCCATTTTTTCGCAGCTTTCAGTAGCTTTTCAAAGCCGCCATAATGTGCTACAAGAATATCAACAACGTGGCCAGAAAAGCCAGCAATATATGACTCTGCGCCGTAAACTTTCGCAGCTTTCATGAATTGTTTCACCAATCTTATGTCATCCTTTTTCTTTGCGTGCTTCTGCACCCATGAAACATGGAGAGGGGAGAAATCTGTTATGTTCTTTGCCTCTTTGCCTTTGCTGATGTCAAGAACCGGCACAAACTCAAGAGCATACCCCTTGTAATCGACAGAAAAATAATCTCTGCTTCCGTGCAGTTTATCGGCTTTTCTGAAGGCTTTCAACAAAACAGGCTCGGCAACATTGGAAAGTGTTTTGGATTTGCCAGAAAATTTTGAATAATTGAAAATAATGAAAAAGTCCATGTCAGAAACGCCAGGCAGCCAGGTGCCCTTGGCAACAGAGCCGCCGACAACAATCTTCGCCGAAAGCCTTTGCCTAGAAATCTCTCTGGAAACTTTGGAAATGACCTCCTTGACCAGAGAGTTAACCCTTTTCGTCTCGTCAGCAGTAGGGACAGCGAGTTCCTTGGCGTCCTTAAGCACAGCAGCCAGAGTCATAAGCCTTTAAAACCAACTTCAGATTTTAAAGCTACCTCACCACTATTGGGCCCTTGGTCTAGAGGCATGACACCCCGTTGACGTCGGGGAGGTCGCTGGTTCGAATCCGGCAGGGCCCACTCATAATTGTTCTTTTGTAAAGACACTAGGCAAAAGTTCGCCCAACGTAGCACGCGAGACTTTATGAATTTCGTAATTTTCCCAAATAATCGGTATGCTTGGCTCTGCAAATTCTGCTATGTCTTGCCTGCAAGGCCCACAAGGCGGGATATCACCCTTAACAGATATAACCATTGCATGAATTTTAGCTCCTGAGCCTTCATTTGCGACCATGTTTCCAATTGCATTTTTCTCTGCATGTAAAACATGATAAATAACATTTTCAACATTACAGCCAACATAAATGTTGTTAGCCGAAGATAGAACTGCAGCACCTACTTGAAATTTAGAATATGGTGCATAAGCGTTTTGTCTAACTTTCCTAGCAGCGATTAACAACCTCTTTTCTAATTCGCCTTCTAAATCTAGCATGCCAAGTTATGCTAACTAAGTTTTATAAATGATGCCCAAAACTCCACTTTACGCAGGGGTACCGAAGCGGTCAAACGGGTACGTTCTTAGTTCAGATTCAGAACTAAGATACCAAGCTTAGGACCGTATAGCTTAGTGCTTACCGAGGTTCGAATCCTCGCCCCTGCATTTCTTAATCTTTATAATCTAGAATTATCTTTATTTTAAGATGAAATCCAGCTTCCTGGCCACTGGCGCTGTTGTGCGGCAATTTTTCTATCTTGTGGCACTCATAGCAGTTATATTGTCAATCGGTTTTGTTGGGTTCTCTTTTTCTGGGTATGGTCCCACAGGAGCTTTCTTCACTTCCATAGAAGCCCTCGCGGGAAAGGCGCAGACTGCAGAGCCGCACAGTCTCGTCATAGGATTGAATTTATTTGGGGCAATCCTGATATGGTTCGCAATCTGGACAGCATTTGGCCTTGCTGTGGAGGGAAGGTTCGGAGAATTCTTAAAGGAGGCGCGCATGTATTCTGGCATCAAGAAGATGAAAGGCCACTATATAGTTTGCGGTGCCGGCAAGGTTGGTTACAATATCGGCAACAGGTTAATGCAGCAGGGCCACAAGGTAGTTTTTATTGAGAAGGACAAGGATATAATTAACAAGTTGAAATCGCAGGATCTTGCAGTGGTCGATGTCGGACCCATTGATGAGCACGTGCTGAGGCACGTAGGCATAGAAAGGGCATCAGGAATAGCAATTGCTCTTGGCGACGACGGCCGAAATCTTTTGCTGACTTTGACCGCAAGGGAACTTAATCCAAGGGCGAAGATTGCTGTGAGGGCTGCAGACCCTAAAATAGTTCCCAAGCTGAAGAAAGCGGGCGCAGATTATATACTTCTGCCCGAAGCACTCGGCGGCATCAAATTGGCAGATGCGCTGAGTGGAAAGGTTGATAAGAGTTTAGTTTTTACTAATGACTAGGCAATAATATCCTAAAATGGCTGCTAGTCTTGAAAAAGTGTATGATTTGGTAAAATCCAGCCCAGTTCTTCCTATTGAGATAGGATCCAAGCTGGGCGTGGACAGTTTTCTTGCAAAAGCTTACTTGGAGCAATTGATGGAGTCGGGCCGTATTAAGATGACTCAGGAAAAAATCGGCGAAGCCCGCTTGTATTATGTGCCCGGCCATGAGATGCTCGTCAATACCCGGCTGAAAAAATTGTTGGAAACCATAAAGCCCACAGCCAAGAATTTCGCGCCAGCTTCTGCAGCGCCAGCTGCCGCAGCTAATCCTGAAGTTCAGAAAAAACGCGCAGAGTTCATGGCAAAGCTCGAGGAAATCGAGAAAAGGGATAAGGAGCTGGAAACGAAAAAGCTGGAGAAGGCCGCAAAAATGCAGAAGGCAGCCCTGGCGTCCAAGAAAGATGAGGAAACTCCCAAGGAGATATCTCATCAGCCCAAAGCAGTTCCAAAAGCACCATCAACAACAGCCAAACCTGCGCCAAAAGAAATTGCAGAAGAACCTTCTGATACTAAAGAAATATCTCCAGCCGCATTCGGGGTATCAATAGACTATGAAGAGCCAGAAGTTGAAATTGCTGAGGTCTCTATTCAAACGCCATCAGCAGAAGAAGCCCCAAAACCCAAGGCTTCCATGTTAGAGGAGGCAAAGCGTTTCATTGCTGGTGAGCCTTCATCGCTTGTTGAAACAGCCTTGCAATACCTCGCATCAAAGGAAGCAGAGGTTACTGCAAAAGAGCTGAAAAAACGCGGCAAGGAAGCAGTCATTGTTGCCAACATTCCTACAAACATTGGCCCTATGAAGTTCCTAATTTTTGTAGTGGATAAGAAAACAGTCTCGGAAGCGGATTTGTCGATGGCATATTCCGAGGCGGTGCAGAAGAAATATCCAGTGATTGTCATGTCAAGAGGAAAGCTGACAAAGACCGCGCGGAACTATCTTAATGTAATTCAGGGTGTAGTGAGATACGTTGCGTTGGATTAGGGTTGTCTCTCAGCATCGAGCCTTGCGGAAATTCTAAGCAGCCCTTACTCTGAGATTTACCCCAGTAGGTTTATAAATCAATTTCTAGAATGCAATTTCAGCGGGGTAGGGCAAACCCTGACCTGGTCATCAGATCAGAGTCCCAAGGCTTGGAGATGGTGAAAATAGAAAGCCACCAATTTGCCCGCTGGGCTCATAACCCGATTAGGCTAGAGAAAGTCTAGTCTAAGGTGAAGAGGTCGAAAGTTCAAATCTTTCCCCCGCTACTTCATAGTAACATGGTATTTGTTGACAAGACATTAGACCAGATGCTCAGAGAAGCAGGTTATTCGAAGCCAAAAGAACTTGATGAATTTTCTCATGAAGAGATTAAAAGAAATAAGTCATACATTTTGAAAATAGAAGATCCTTCTCAAGATGTGGGAAGCACCTATACAGATATGTGTGACACATTATTGCGGTGGCACAGGATAGGGATACTGGCCGACATGCAAGCGGCTATGAGTTTAAGCGGCAGTATCGGCGAACTTGCAGGAAATGCAATAGACTGGGGCGGCGGCCTGAGGCAAATAAACTATTACTTCGCGCCAAAGGCCGCAGTAATAGAATTGCTGCAAGAAAAGGAATGGGACTACAAGAAAATTCTGGCAAAAGTTGCTAATGGACTATATCCTTCAAGCAGAAAAAAGAGTGAAAAGATATTACATGGGGGCGGTAAT
>DATEUM010000019.1:0-2244 GCA_035283085.1 Candidatus Nanoarchaeia archaeon | reverse complement strand
TTGCAAATTTCCAGATGTCATACAAGTAATGCGTAAGACAGTAATTGATCTCTCAAATACTAGCGGCTTCCAGCGCACAGTCTTAATTGGTACTAACGGATACTTAGATACAAGTTTCGGCCGTGTGGGGATACAGACAGTTATTCTTGAGGAAGATTCAGCCCGCAGAACAGCAGAAACTCCTGAGTCTGTTACATTCAGGCTTGATAGATTGGGAATTCCTCTCGTAGAGATTGCAACTGACCCTGACTGCAAAACTCCGGAGCAGGTAAAAGAAGCTGCAGAGAAAATCGGCCTTTTGCTGCGAGCAACAGGAAAAGTCATGCGCGGCCTAGGCACAATAAGGCAGGATGTTAATGTTTCAATCAAAGGCCATCCGAGGATTGAAATCAAAGGCGTGCAGGATTTGCGAAATATTCCTCAAATAGTGGAAAAAGAAGTGCAAAGGCAAGCGGAAGAACTAAAACAAAAGAAAAAAGTTGAGGGCCACGTAAGAAATGTTCTTCCTGATTTGTCCACCAAATTTTTGAGGCCCATGCCAGGCGCAGCCCGCATGTATCCAGAAACAGACTTGCCGCTGATAGAGCTGGAGAAATCTTTTATTGATGAACTGGAGCTTGCAGAAACTCCAGAGGACATAAGGAAAGAGCTGCAAAAGCTGGGGTTAAGCCCTGACTTAGTAAGCCAGCTCTCTGCCTCTGAAGAACTTCCAGTTTTTAGGACTTTCATCAAGAGATTCCCCAAGCTAAATCCAAACTTGATTGCGACTACTGTTTTGGTAACTCCAAAAGAAGTCAAAAGGAAATTGCAGCTGCAGGAGCTGGAATTAAGCGAGGAAATCCTTGACTGCATATTCACCGGGTTGGCAGGAGGCAGTGCTAAATGCCCATCAATCGTCAAGGAGTCTGTGCCCGGAATTATAGAATCTCTGGCTAAGGAAAAGCCGCACAGCCTTGAAGCCTTGTATGTAATCATGGGAAGGCACAAAGTCCTTTCTGACGCCGAATTGAAACAAGAAATCCAAAAGATAAAAAAAGAATACAAAGGCCCGCCTGACAGATTAGCGGGTTTTGCAATCGGCAAATTGAGAGGCAAGGCCGACCCGCAAAAGATAATTGCTTTGTTGAAGAAGTGACGAAGGTTAAGTCTTAAGTTTGTGGCTGCTCAGAATTCTGCAAAGCTCGATGATAAGAGATTCCCCAAAGAATAGTTTTTAAAACGATTATCTTGCAATCTATGTAATGGGCAAAAAATACATCGTAGAGCTTGACAGGAAGGGCTGCATAGGCGCAGCCTCTTGCGCAGCAGCGGCTCCAGAATTCTGGCAGATGCAGGATGACGGCAAGGTCGACTTGATTAATGCTATGAAAGAATCCAAGAACACTGTGCAGAAGCTTGAGATTGACGAGAAAGATTTGGAAAAGATGAAATTATCTGCAGAAGTATGCCCCGTTATTGTAGTTCACATTTACGACAAGGAAACTGGAGAGAAAATTATCTAAAGTTATTTAAATAAGATGCCCATCTTGTAATTATGAATCCAAATAGTTATATTGCAATTCTAGCCATAACAACGGTAATGGGTGTAATAGGAATAATAGGCGCTCTGACAATAAGCGCACCCATTGGCCTTGTAATAATATTTTCTGGTGCGGCGATTATGTATTACTCGCTTTTCATGCTCAAGAAAGAATCTTGGTACAGACCAAACGTGCCGCTTTGGAAGCTTAAAAAATAGTTATTTCTTCTTCCCCAGCGCCCACTTCTTTAATGTGTCGTAATCTGCATCTCCGCAGATCCACTTGCCTGTTCCCTCATTGAAGAAGAACGGCACTCCGCCGCAGTAGCCTCTGTCATATCGCTTCATGGCGTGCTCATTTTTCGTGTTGTGCCACACTTCAATTTTTTCTATCTTAACCCCAAGCTCTCTTTCGAGCTTGTCGATAGAGGGCTGCATTGTTATGCAGTGCGAGCATTCAGTGCCATAGAATTCTATGAGCCTTCCACCTTTGCTTGGTGTTTTTTTAGTTACCATGGCCAGATCGAATTGTTTTCCTAAGTTTATAAATTTGAGTTACTTGCAACCCTGATATCTCTCATGCCTTTGGCTGCTCAAGAAAGAAGCCATGACGTTGAGAGATACCCAAATAGTAATTGGATTTCTAGCCGGTAATGGCTTGCCAAATCTGCGTGTAGAACTTGAACCCGTCTATTCCTGGGATTGGCAGCATGTTGAAGCCGAAG
>DATEUM010000018.1:0-6039 GCA_035283085.1 Candidatus Nanoarchaeia archaeon | reverse complement strand
TGAATCCTTTCCTTGTTTTCATTTTCGCTTTCGCAGGCTCTATGCTGGGGATGACAACTAATTACTACATAGGACTGAAAGGCATACATGGTTTTTTGGTAAAGAGAAAACCGAAGGCAGAGAAAAAGGCACAGAAATGGTTCCACAAGTACGGCGTCTACGCCTTGCTGTTCCTTACATGGATTCCCTTTATCGGCGACCCATTGACTATTGTTGCCGGGGCGCTTAAGATGCCCTTCAAGAAATTTTTCTTCTACATAAGCCTGGCAAAGGCCTGGACAATTGCTGTGATAATCGTAATAGGATTTTATTCCATAAATATTGCGCAGCAATTATCGGGCTGAATCCAAAACATTTATTAGTAACTTCTACTTCAATAAGAGACATGCCGCTGACATTAAGGGAAGCCAGAGAAAAATCAAAGATTTTTCTGGACCAGCTGAACAAGTTCAGCTTGGCTTCTCCAGGAAGCAAACCTTACGTTTTAACAGATGAATTAGCAGAAAAGCTGCTTCCACAGGCGAGGGACATAGATTTCTCAAAAGACCCTAGCCTTGAATTTATGATTGCATTATACCTTTACCCTGGCAGCACTAAAGGCGAACTTCTGGAATACGACTGGAAGTTCGGAAAAACCTGGGAAAAATATATGCCTGGCCTTGTAAAGAAAGGTTTTGTGAAAGAATCCAGGTATGGGGAATATTCATTGACCAAGCAAGGCGAGAACGAAATATTGGAAAAATATTTTGCTTGATGCAAACTAAACTAGTTTAGCTGCACAATCGGAAACTCCTTTCCGATATGCAGTACAAAACTATATATACAACTTAACAAAAGGATGTGAAATATGCAGGAGCTAACTGAACAGACTTTCCGGCCATCTCTTAAAAACGGGTCTAGCATAGTGGAATTTTACACAGACTGGTGCACAGTATGCAAGCAGATGGCGCCTACGCTTGATAATTTGAGCAAGGCGTACCCGAATGTAAGGTTTGCAAAATTAAATGCGGGCAGCAATCCAATTGTAGCATCAATGTTTACCGTGATGTCAGTCCCGACATTCCTATTCGTAAAGGACGGAAGGATAGTGGACCAAGTGTCGGGTTTTATGACGCAGGGCCAGTTTAAGGAAAAGATAGAAAAGAAATTGCGGTGACTTTTAGGGTATCTCTCAACTTAGAGCCATGCTGAAGTTTAAGAAGCCATTAAATTGAAACTTACCACTAGAAAAGTAATCGTATGCTTATGAGCATCCTGATGTGACGCCGCAGCTCGGACAGGTGTGGCAGCTTCCTGCCTTTATCATGAGCACTCCGCAGTCCTTGCACATCGGCGCATCGCCGTCAACATCCCTTCTCGCTGAGCTGCTAGCCTTCTCGGTGAACATTGTCAGCTGGGCATCCATCCTTGACTTGTTGTCGAGATCTTCAACAACACCATTTTCCACAAAGACATTATCTGCAGAGGTCTTCTTCAGCCCCAGCTCAAAAAGGTCTTCTTCCTTGAGGTACTTGAAGGCGAGCCACCTGAAAATATAATCTATTATTGATTTTGCAACAGGTATGTTTGGATTGTCAGTCCATCCCATCGGGTCAAAGCGGTTGTTGAGGTATTTCTGCACCCAGACCTTCAAAGGAACGCCATACTGCAGGCCTATTGATATTGCGAGCGCGAAAGCATCCATCAGCCCTGATAAAGTGCTGCCCTGCTTTGCCATTGTTATGAATATTTCCCCAGGGCCCCCGTCCTCGAACAAGCCGACGTGCAGGTAACCTTCCTGGTTGCCGACCATAAATTTATGCGCTATGGCCTGCCTCTCTGCGGGCATCTTCTTTCTCTTTGCAACAACTTCCTCTTTCTTTTCTTTCATTACAGACAGGGGCTGCACTACCTTAGAGCCGTCCCTGTAAAGCGCAAGAGATTTGAGGGCGAGCTTCCAGGATTCCATGTAGACTTTCTGGATTTCCTCAACGGTTGCGGTAGAGGGCATGTTTATTGTCTTGCTTATGGAGCCTGACAGGAAGGACTGTGTTGCGGCCATCATCTTGACGTGCGCCATATAATCTATATATCTGGTGCCGCGTCTGCCGCAAGTGTTTGCGCAGTCAAAAATAGAATAATGCTCCTGCTTCAGGTGCGGGGCACCTTCTATCATCTGCGTGCCGCAGATGTATTCGGCGGCAGCCTCAATCTCATCTTCCCTGTAGCCCATTGATTTTAGAAGATTGGAATTTGGAGAATTAATCTGTTCGTCAGTAAGGCCCAGCCTTTTCAAAGTGTCCTTGCCAATAGTATGTGCATTTAACACGAATGACAAATCCAGGGCAGTTGGCAACAGCTTTTCCAGCCTGTCAATTTCTGAATCTGTCAGGCCTTTCTTCTTCAATGAGAAGCGGTTAATGTAAGGGGCGCCGTCGAATGTGTTTCTTCCTGCGATGTATTTTATTATATCAACAATCTGCTCGGCAGAATAGCCAAGATTCTTGAGAGCAGGAGCTACCATGCGGTTTACAATCTTGAAGTAGCCGCCGCCCACCAATTTCTTGAATTTCACAAGAGCAAAATCAGGCTCTATTCCGGTTGTGTCTGCATCCATCACAAAGCTGATTGTGCCTGTCGGGGCAATCAATGTGGACTGGGCATTCCTGTAACCATAGAGTTCCCCGAGTGCAAGGGACCTGTCCCAGCATTCCCTTGCTGCGTCAAGCAGATGGTCTGCGCAGTAAGCAGGGTCTATGCCCACTGGATTAACATGCAGGCTTTCATAATCCCTTGCGGGCGCGTTGTATGCCGCCCTTCTGTGATTCCTTACGACGCGAAGCATATGTTCCTTGTTTATTTCATAGCCTGGGAACGGCCCTAGAACAGCTGCCATTTCTGCAGAAGCCGCATAAGATTCTCCTGTCATGATTGCAGTTATTGCTCCCGCAATAGCCCTTGCCTTGTCAGAATCGTAAGGTATTCCTGAAAGCATAAGCAGGCTGCCAAGGTTTGTATAACCCAGGCCTAGAGTGCGGAATTCATAGCTGAGCTTTGCTATCTCCTTCGAGGGGAAATGAGCCATCAGTATAGAGATTTCAAGGACAACTGTCCATAACCGCGCTGCGTGCTTGAAAGCTTCGACATCAAGTGACCCTTTCACAAGGAATTTCTCCAAATTAAGAGATGCAAGATTGCAGGCTGTGTTATCTAAAAATGCATATTCGCTGCACGGATTTGTAGCATTTATGCGGCCTGATGCCGGGCAGGTGTGCCAGTCATTATAAGTGGTGTCAAACTGCACGCCAGGGTCTGCGCATTCCCAGGCTGCCTGTGCGATTGAATCCCATAGCTGCCTTGCCTTGACTGTTTTCATTACAGCGCCGTTCATCCTTGCTGTCAGGTTCCAATCAGTGTCTTCTATCACTGCGCGCATGAATTCGTCAGTAACTCGAACGCTGTTGTTGGAATTCTGGCCGAAAACATGGTCTCCTGCAGATTCCACACTGTCAGCTTTTACTATGCCGAGCTGCACAAGGGCCCTGAATTTTCTCTCCTCATTAGCTTTCCACTTGATGAAGTCTTCAATTTCTGGATGGTCGATGTTAAGGACGACCATCTTGGCAGCCCTTCTGGTCGTACCGCCAGATTTGATTGCGCCCGCATTGACATCATAAATTTTCAGGAAGCTCATAAGCCCCGAGGACTTTCCGCCTCCGGATAAGGGCTCGCCCTTTCCTCTTATGGTTGAGAAATTAGTTCCAGTGCCAGACCCGTATTTGAAAATCCTTGCTTCTCTTACAGCAAGGTCAAGAATTCCGCCTTCATTAACAAGATCGTCCTTGATCGGCTGAATGAAACAAGCGTGAGCTTGAATTCTTGAATATGCGTCCTTTGATTGTGTTAAAGTCAAGGTTTCAGGGTCGACATATGAGTGGCCTTGTGAAGGTCCTGTTATGCCATAAGCAAAATTAAGTCCTGTGTTGAACCATTGCGGAGAATTTGGCGCGCAGTATTGGTTCAGCAGCATAAAGGCAATTTCATCGTAAAAAGCCTGCGCATCTTCAGGAGCAGCAAAATAATTGTACTTTTCACCCCAATAGCGCCAGCAGCCTGCTAATCTATGGACTGCCTGTTTCAGTGAAGTTTCCGCCCCTAATAATTGCTGGCCGTTCTCGTCAATAATGGGGTTTCCCTCTGCGTCCAGCTGGGGCACGCCCTTTTTCCTGAAATATTTTTGCGCTAAAATATCGACAGCAGTTTGTGACCAAAACTTGGGCACTTCGACATTATCCATCTTGAACACAACAGTGCCATCAGGATTTTTAATCAATGAAGTGCGCTTTTCCCATTCGACAGAGTCGTAGACATAATGGCCCTCTCTCGTGAAAATTCTTGGCACCTTTAGGCCTTTCTGCTGGCCGACCAATACAACATGTTGGCTTAAATCTATGTTAGCCATATTCATTTGCCTCTGGAAACCAGAGAAAATTCCAAAGGAATTTTCTTGGCCAAGAAAAATGTGTTGCATTTTTCTTTGGAATATCTAGAAATAAAAGAACGGGTGAACTCTGACAGGTTTTCGTATTTTTTCAAACTAAAGGCCAAACGTCGCACCTCCCATTGTGCGTAACTTCCTTTGTCAATTTTGTTTATAAGCATTTATTTACTTGAGTAAATATATTCTCAAGTAAACAATTGTAAGTGGCGGAGCAGGCCGATTTTTTCAATAGAAAATAAAACCGAACACTGTAGAAGCAGAAAAATGTATTGTTTACTTAAGAAAACAATTATTCTATTATTTGTATCTCTATGTTTACATCCTGCGGTATGGGAACTCTCATCACCAGATGAAGGGCCCTTTCGTCAGCTGCAAGATCCAGAAGTCTTTTGTGAATCCTCATTTCCCAGCGGTCATAAGTTTCAGAACCCTCTCCATCAGGGCTTTTTCTTGTGCTTATGACTAATTTTTTTGTTGGCAAATGAATGGGGCCAGCGTAAGAAACGCCTACTTTTTTCGCAATCTCAGTAATCTGTCCTACTACTGAATTCAGCTTGTCTATGTTTGTGCTGTACAACTTGATTCTTGCTTTAGGCATCCTGTCCTCCGCTGTACAACGAACTTTGTTCGTTTGTACGGCAAACAGATTGAACGTGTTTGCGTTCACTGTACAGTTTTATTCTTGCTTTCGGCATGTTATTTTCCTGCCACTACGCATAGTCTCCTATGCGAAGCTAATCCGAGTCAAAAGTTTGATTTAAAAACCTATCGGACTAAAGTCCGATGAGTGCCGAAAAACAAAGTTTTTCGGCAGGTTTTTGCTGGGGGTTATCTCTCAAGGCTTGGGGGCTTCAAACGGCATGCTTGCCTGCTTCTTGCATGTCATGTTCAATTTTTGCTCTTTCCTTGATGTATGCGACCATCCAAGGTTCTGCTTTGTATAGCCTTTGCGCCTCGCCGTCTATTATAGAATCCAATTGGCTGTAAATAGGATTGCTTATTTTAACGGTTTTGCCCAATTTCTTATTCAAAAGAATATGAAAAATTTCGTGCAGAATAGTAATATCTTGCTCTTTAGGCGTGCTATCATCTTTCACTAATATTTCAGGAGATCCAATTTGATATGCAATATAATAACCTTCATTTTGCAATTTTGTAAACGTTATACATATGCCCTCTAAACATATTTCGTCCAGAGCTGCTTTATTTAACGGATGCTTCACTAAGTCTTCTTGCAGTTCTTCGACAGAAGTGTATGGCTTAAGTTCCATAGACTAGAGAGAAATAAAAGAGATTTAAGGCTTGCCTTGCTCTGGATGGAATCATCATTTGGGATGACAGGCAAAGAATTATTTATTGAGCTTTAGATTTTTACCTTACCAAAATTTGCCTGCAGGACCTCTTCAACTGCAACCATTGATTTGTTCAAATTATATCTTATGGAAGATTCTGCAAATCCATAAAACAAGGGGTTTGGTTTTGTATAATTCGAAGTGAACTCTGGGTGCGCCTGTGTCGCGACAAAGAACGGATGGCCCTGCAGTTCAATGATTTCCACC
>DATEUM010000017.1:0-3282 GCA_035283085.1 Candidatus Nanoarchaeia archaeon | reverse complement strand
TGTCAGACAAGCAGCAAGGTAAACCTGTTGCGATTAGAGGTTGGGTTCACAGGAAGAGGGACCAGAAGGAATTAATCTTCTTGGCAATTCGCGATTCCTCAGGAATTATACAAGCTATTGTCAAGAAGGATTCAAAGGCTTGGAAGGCAGCAGAAAAAATATCGCTCGAAAGCTCCTGCGAGCTTTCCGGCAAAATAAAGAAGGATGATAGAGCTCCTACAGGCTATGAATTGCAAGTTGAAACTTTGAAAATTGTCGGACTTGCGGACAGATATCCAATTACGAAGGACTTTTCTGAGGAATTCCTCAGGTCAGTAAGGCATCTTTGGGTTCGAAGCAGAAAAATGTCATTAATTTTCCAAATTCGTTCTGCAGTATTTGAAGCCATACACGAGTTTTACAAGCAGAAGGGATATTTTGAAATACAATCGCCATCATTTACTGAATGCGCCTGCGAAGGCGGCTCAACTTTGTTCGAAGTAAGATATTTTGACAGGAAGGCGTATTTGACGCAGAGCTGGCAGCTTTATGCTGAAGCTCTGATTTTTGGCTTGGAAAAGATATATTGCATAGCTCCTAGCTACAGGGCTGAAAAATCTCGAACCAGGAGACATCTAGCAGAATACTGGCATCACGAGATGGAAACTGCCTGGATGACCTTTGATGGATTATTGAAGTTCGAGGAAGAATTGGTTGTATTTGTAGTTCAATATATTCTGAAGAAGTGCAAGAAACAGTTGAAAGAACTTGGAAGAGATACAAAGGACCTGGAAAAGATCAAGGCGCCTTTTGCTAGAATGAAGTATGAAGAGGCTATCAAAAAGCTTGGACAGAAATGGGGCTATGACTTGACTGACGAAGATGAGCGCAAATTGGTTGCAGACATGGGCAAGCCAGTTTTCCTGACACACTTTCCAAGAGAGATGAAAGCTTTCTACATGAAAGTAGAGCCCAAAGACAAGAAAACTGTGCAAGCTGCAGACTTATTGATTCCCGGAGTCGGCGAGACCACTGGAGGAAGTGCGAGAATTGAAGATCCTAAGGAATTGATGGAATCGATGAAATTATTCAAGCTGCCGCATAAGGATTATCAGTGGTACATGGACTTGAGAAAGTACGGCTCTGTGCCGCACGCAGGCTTTGGCTTAGGTGTTGAAAGATTAGTAATGTGGTTAAGCGGGGCAGAACATATCTTTGATACAATACCCTTCCCGAGAACTGCGGACAGGTTGACGCCATGATTAAAATAAAGTTAGCTGGACCAAAGGATTTCAAAACTGTCAGAACAACCTATAAAGAAAGTTTTAAGGAATATGCTGATTCAGAGCAATTCCACTATTTCTTTAATTTCATAAATAAAGACAGAATCAAGAACAAAGAGGTCCTGCTAGCCTATGATGGGAAAAAGCCAGTTGGCATCTGCACATTTGAACTCAAATCAATGATATTTTCCCGGGCCGCTTACCTGGATAACATCGCAGTAGTCAGGGAATACAGGAAAAAAGGCGTTGGCGGGTTGCTTTTTGATAAATTCCTGCGGTTAGCGAGGGCTAAAGGCGTGCGCAGGGTATTTTCAAACACCTGGCCATCAAATGAAGCCTCAATAAATTTCCACAAAAAGTTAGGCTTCAAGTATTGCGGCAAAATAGAAAAAGCGTCTGATGAAAAGGAAGCTTATATTTTCTTTTCAAAAAAGCTATAATCACTTGCTTTTGGCTAATCTTTGTGGAGTGCCTCTCCACTTTGTTTCCCAATCTCTAGCAAGGGCAAAAACTCCGAGCAAGTCCCTGCCAGATTCTGTAAGCTCGTAGCTAACTCTCTTCGGCTTTTCACTCAAAACTCTGCGCTTTACAACGCCGTATTTTGCCAAATTCTTCAACGCGTAAGAAAGGGTTTTGTTTGATATGTAGCATGAGTATGCCTCGTCAATTTCGCGCTTGAGCTCATTGAAATGGTATGGCCCGTCCGCAAGTATTTCGACTACTGAATGCAGCCAGTGGCCTCCCAGCATTTCGTTCAAGGACATTTGATTGTCATTACTTTGCTCTAGAGCGATATTGTCTATCGTTCGTTCCTTTGCCCTGGGGTTATCCATAACTACTATATTGAAGATATATTTATAAAACTACCGCAAGCCTCCCAAGAGTGCGGTTTTAGAACTTATACCCCTCTTTTATCAAGGCCTTTTTCATAGCCAGGGCATCGTGTTCCAGAAGCGGAGTTTCGCAAATCAGAGTTATATCTGCCTTTCTCTTAACTAACTCTTTGGCTAACTCTTCAAAATTAGGGTACTTTTCCTTGATAGGCACATGAACATCCACATAGCCTTTTTGTTTTTCCGAATATTTGACGCAGTTAAAATGTGAATTGATGTGTTTTATTCCAAGAGAATCCATATTTTTCAAGACCGCTGAAAAATCAAGCTTTCCATCAGGGCAGAAAAGGTGGCCCCAATCTAAGTATGGAACTACTTTCTTTGGGAATCTCTTATGGATTTCAGAGATTTCAGAGAGAGAGCCCCATTGGCTAGGCTTTGCCATCGTCTCATATCCCAATTTGGCATTCTTGATGCCAAGCTTTTCCATCTGCGCAACTAGCTCTTCTGTTCTCTCCATCATGATTTTCTGTGCTTCTTCCTTTGAGAGTTTCCCATAGTATGCGGCGTGAACAGCAACAGCATCCGCGCCCATCCTTTCAGCCCTGTCAAGTGCGTCGAGAATTCTCTGCATCGATTGCTTGACAATAATTTTCTTATCTGAAAGAAGATTAACATAGTAAGGAGCATGCACGCTCAACCTTATTTTATTCAATTTAGCAACCTTGCCGACTTCTTCTGCAAGAGCGGGAGACATGTTAACTCCCCGGACAAATTCCACTTCCATTGCATTGAGTCCAATTCTGGCGCAATGCTCCACTCCGCCAATTGTGGAGCGTTCTGGAGAACTAATAGGAACGCCACCAGAGCCTACAAAGATAGCCATGACCAAAGTTTAAAAGCCGAGAATTTAAACTCTTTGTCGGGCCTGTAGCATAACCTGGATCGTGCGCCCGAGCAACAGAAAGTTGCGGCGAAGCTTCGGACCGGGGGATTGGGGTTCAAATCCTCGCAGGCCCGCTCATAATCCTGCAATCTGTAGAATCTCCAAACATTATGCCTTGCAGAAGCCTGCACAGCTACAGATTTGAGACTTATCCCAGTCAGAGGTTAACTTTCTTAAAGGCAGTCTTAGGAGCTTATCTACGCTCCCGTCGTCTAGCCCGGTCAAGGATCGCGGATTCTCA
>DATEUM010000016.1:0-2929 GCA_035283085.1 Candidatus Nanoarchaeia archaeon | reverse complement strand
CCCGACGCCATGGCACGTCGTCCTTGAAAACGGCAAACTTACCAAGGAGCAGCTTTTTGCTTCGGTAAAAAACGGCATTTACATAAGCAACGTTTGGTACACGAGGTTCCAGAACTATTCTACCGGAGACTTCTCCACAATACCCAGGGATGGAATGTTTTTGATAAAAAATGGCGAGCTCCACAAGCCAGTGAAGCAATTAAGAATTTCAGAAAATATGATTAATGTATTGAAAAACATCTCTTCTGTTGCGAACGACAGCAGGCAAATCTGGAGCTGGGAGATTGGCGAGACTGGCACTCCGGTAACGTTGCCTCACGTTTTGGTTAAAAAAGTAAATTTGACAGAGCCAACTGCTTGATCACAGCTGGCAAGTGCCTCTTTCGCACCTCAGAACTAAATTCGCTTTATCAGGACAAGCCAATTCTGGCGTTTCGCCAACGCAGCTCACTCCATTAGCCATCCAGACATCTGCGTAATTCTTGTTTATTCCTATGTAACAGGCGCTCTTGTAGATGCATTCGTTGGCCGTATATACGCAGTCTTCATTATTGCATATGGCATTAACTGCGACACAATCGCTGTCGGCAATACATGCCGTTATGGTTCCTGGCTGTATGACTTCCTGCTTGGGGCAGTCTGCGTCATTCTCAAAAGTGCAGCCCGGATTGCAGAACCCGTCAAAACTCTTGCATTCTGTAGGGATCTGCTCTGTCTTTTTCAGGGAAAATGCGGCAAATGCTGACAACACCACGACAATTATTATCAGGAATATGATTGCCTGCGCGACTTTTGCGCTCATCTTGACTGCCTTCCCCTCAAACAGTTGGCACATGTCCCTGTTGATTTATGGAAATGCGCGCTGCAAACGAGCGCCCCGCAGAACTGGCATGTTTCTGTTGCTGGCTGGCCGCAATAGATGCATGTTCCTGCCCTTCCCGCGTGCGGCCCTCCCATTACGCTCTCCTCCACCTCGTTCCCGAATCTAAATCTTCAAGTATTATCCCTTCTTCCTTCAGCAAATCGCGAATTTTATCTGAAGTCTTGAAATCCTTTTTTTGCCGGGCTTCTTCCCTTTTCTTTATCAGATCAAGAATTTCTTTCGAAAGCTTTTCTTTCTTGACCTCGCCAAGTTTCAATCCGAGTACTGAGTCAAATTTATATAATAATTCCAGAATTTTTTGGGCTCGAGCTTTGTCTATCAATTTTACGTCCATGTGTTTATTGATGCTATGCATAAACTCGTTGATTGTTGCGAGAGCTCGGGGCATTTCCAAATCATCATTTACTGCCCTTTCAAATTCTTCTTGGGCATGCAAAATTAGCTTTGAAAGGCCTTCTTTTTTCCCAGGCGTTTTAATTTCCTGGAGACGCTTTACAGAATCGCGCAACCGGTCAAGTGCTGTTTGTGCAGCCCTAAGATTCTCCTTGGTAAACACCAAAGCAGACCTATAATGGGATGTCAAAACCAAATATCTGTATGCGAGAGGGTCAAAACCTTCTTCTTCCAGATTATCTACTAAAATTATATTGCCCTCTGACTTGCCCATCCGCCCTTCCTTTAACTGCAAAAAAGCACCGTGAAGCCAATAATTCACAAATTTCTTTCCGGTTGCTGCCTCTGATTGCGCAATCTCATTAGTGTGATGCACTGGTATGTGGTCTATACCGCCGCAATGAATGTCAAAAGTTTCTCCAAGGTATTTCATAGCCATAGCAGAACATTCTATGTGCCAGCCAGGAAATCCCTTGCGCCAAGGCGAATCCCATTCCATTTCCCTTTTTTTGTCCTGTGGAGAGAATTTCCACAATGCGAAATCTGTTGCACGCTTTTTTCCAGGCACAACCTCTATTCTGGCACCAGCTTTCAATCCTCTAATGTCCAGCTTGGCAAGCTTGCCATAATCTTTCAGCTTAGCCGTGTTGAAATAAACTCCATCTTTTATTACGTAAGTAAAGCCTTTCTTTTCCAATTTTTTAATTAAATCAATTTGTTCTTTAATATGATCGGTAGCTTTGCAAACTATATCTGGCTTAATTATGTTAAGCTTTTCAATGTCTTTGAAAAAAGTGCTTTCATAAAATTTTGCAATTTCCCAAGCTGATTTATGCTCTCGCTTCGCAGCAAGCTCCATCTTTTCCTCGCCAGTATCCGCATTTGATGTCAGATGGCCGACATCCGTTATGTTCATCACGTGCTTTACCTTATAGCCATTGTAAAGCAAAACTCTTTTCAAAATATCTTCAAAGATGTAAGTCCTAAGGTTGCCTATGTGCGCATACCAATAAACGGTTGGCCCGCAAGTATAGAGCCCGACTTTCTTATCTGCTAGAGGCTTGAACACTTCTTTCTTCCGGGACATCGTGTTGTATATTTTCAATGCGGCCATTTTTCGTTTGAATATGGAGCAGGGGCTGGGAGTTGCACCCAGCTAACTCGCTCTGCAGGCAAGCACATAGCTGCTCTGCCACCCCTGCTTAGGCTTGGATTGGTCTGGACAGATATTAAATTAATCGCTCTAATTAAAGAACTTCTCTGAGTGCCAGCAACAAAGGCAACCACCCATACCTGCCCATAAAATATGGCTAATTATAAGGCTTTCCGCACCCGATTTTAAGGGCTAAAATCGACCTGCAGCAGCCCTGACAACAGACTTAAAAACCTTAATTTCCTGACTTAGATATGGCTGACGAACAAGTTAACGAAATTGCGACAGAAGAGCCTTCTGAAGTAGAAGAAACTACAGAAAATGCTGCTGAAGAAGATGAAACTGTTCCTTTTCCCCGGGCTCGTGTCGTAAGGCTGATGAAAGAGGAAATCAAAAATAAGATTCTCAGGTCTGAAGTCAAGGAAGCCATGAATATGTGGCTGGGGGACCTGACGAGAAAACTGGCGAAGGAAATGGGCTCCACACAATATGCTTCTGTT
>DATEUM010000015.1:0-2236 GCA_035283085.1 Candidatus Nanoarchaeia archaeon | reverse complement strand
TTCTTGGAAGCTTTGGCTAGTGCAGACATTAACTTTCTGCCGATGCCCTTGCTTCTGTGCTTAGTGCTTACAACGAGATTAATGAAAAAGGTAAATTTAGTATCATCCTCGAACTCGGCATTGAGGCTGCCAATTATATTGCCCTTATCCTCTGCTACTAAGACAATATTGTGTTTGCCTTTTATGAAATATTTGAAGTAATTCTTATCGTATTTCTGGCCGGCAAAGTCTGCTATCTCCTTGACCCCTTTGTACAGCCTTACTAACTGTGGTATGTCTTTGGTAGTAGCTTTTCTTATCTTCATGGCCATGCTTCTTAGAAGCACAAAACCTTTATATAATTCTATTTCTCCTGTAAAGGCAATGGCACTTCCAGCATTTGATGTGAATTACATTGCTGTAATTGTAGCTGCAGTTGTATCTTTCTTATTTGGATTTCTTTGGTATGGTCCAATGTTTGGCAAGCAATGGATGAAGATGATGGGCTTTACAGATAAGTCAATGAAGAGCATGAAGACTTCCATGGGAAAATCCATGGCCTTTGGTTTTGTAGGACTTCTGATAACGAGCTTTGTGCTTTCTCTATTTGTAGATTTCTTGCAAGCAACGACAATAATGGACGCATTAGTTGTTGGGTTCCTGATATGGCTTGGCTTCTTTGTAACAACTATGGCGGGCTCAGTGTTGTGGGAAGGCAAGTCCTGGAAGCTTTACGGGTTTAACATAACGTATCATCTGATTAACCTCTCGATAATCACGATAATTCTGACGCTTTGGGCTTGATTAGAACTACTTCCTGAACTTTTTTACAACTTCCATCAGTGTCCGGACTCTGCCACTATGGATCGGATTTTGTGTTTTGCCATCTGTTTTCAGGTATGAGCCCACAATTGCGCCATCAGCTATCTCTAATTGCTGATATGCGTTTTCAGGAGTGAGGCCCGCGCCGACAATCAGGGGCTTGTCTGGGCCCAAAATTTGCCTGAACTTTTTGATTTTTTCCAAATCTGTTTCCATGCCCGTGCCCTCTCCGGTCACAACTATGGCTTCTGCCCTTTTTGCCCCTTCCAATAAATCATTTTCAAGATTTGAGCCTTCAACAGGCGTGTAATACTTGAACCAAACTCCACCCAGCACCATTACGTTGGGGTGCTTTTCTCTGATGCTGGCGTATTCAGCATAAGGGAGTTCGTAAGCTGTGTATTTTCCAGCAATCACATCCAGCTGCACAAAAGCAGCGCCATATTTGGCTGCCATGGGTATAGAGACATAGAACTCATTTGGCAGGACATTGACTCCCAAGACAAGGTTTAACTTGTGCTTTGTTGCCTCTTTCAGGGTTTCTTCAACGACTTTCATAGATCCTGCGTGATAATTTTCAATTATGGCGCCATCTATGCTACAGTTCTCGAAAATTTTCATCTCCGCCAAGGCGCGTTTGATTTTATTGTCAGAAGAATCGCCGGCCAGGTGTATCATCCCGAGAATTGGCTTCGGTTTCTTGAAAACTCTGTAGAACTGTTTGTTAAGCATTATCGTACAACTAACGCTGATAATTTATTAAAGGTAACGCTTAAAAGTCTTCTATAGACTTGAGTATACAAAATGTTGCTTGTCCGGTATGGGGAAATTGGATTGAAAGGCCAGAACAGGCCTTTGTTTGAGAATCAATTAGTGAGAAATATCAAGTCCAAGCTGGGAAATGTCAAGATAGAGAAGGATTCTGGCAGCATTCTTGTATATTCGCATGATTCTTTTAAGGTAAAGGAAATTTTTGGGATTAGCTGGTGCGCATCTGTTACAGAAACCGGGTTATCTCTCAAGGAAATGCAAGGTCCAGTTCTCAACATTTTGGAAGAAAAGAAGCCAAAGACCTTCAGGATAACTGCAAACCGCAGTAACAAGTCTTTTCCAATCAAATCTCAGGACTTGGCTAGGGAAATCGGCAAGGCCTGTGAAGAGAAGGGATTCGAAGCATCATTGAAAGATGCAGAACTTGAGATTTTTGTTGATATTCTAAAGGATAGAGCTTTGATTTACACAGAAAAACAGGAAGGACCTGGTGGATTGCCAGTTGGTACATCCGGGAAAGTTCTCTGTTTGTTGTCAGGAGGCATAGACTCTCCTGTTGCAGCTTTCTTGATGGCAAAAAGAGGCTGCTCTGTCGATTATTTGCACTTTTATGCCTTGAGAGATTATTCAGAAGTGGGAAAGTCAAAGATTCCAAAGCTCGTTT
>DATEUM010000014.1:0-3713 GCA_035283085.1 Candidatus Nanoarchaeia archaeon | reverse complement strand
GGGGATTTGAAGCCCAGCAGGTCATTGATGCTCAATGCCGCGCATTCAATCTTCCCAAGGGTTGAAACATTAATCATAGAAAGCACTTACGGCGGCCCCGAAGATTTCCAGCCCTCCCGTGATGAATGTGAAAAGAAGCAGATGGATATTATCGGGGAAACAATCGCAAGAAAGGGCAAAGTGCTGATTCCTTCACTAGGAGTTGGCAGGGCTCAGGAGATTATGCTCGTCCTGGAAAAGGCACAAAGAGAAGAAGGTTTTGATCTTCCTGTATATGTTGATGGGATGATTTGGGATGTTGCTGCAGTCCATGCAGCTTACCCGAGATTCATGGCCGACGAAGTCAAGGAAAAAGTATTCTATGAAGATAAAAATCCTCTATTAAATCCCATGTTCAAAAAAGTGGGCTCTGGTAAAGAAAGGCAGGAAATCATTGACGGCCCGCCCTGCGTTATCCTTGCAACGAGCGGCATGCTCACCGGCGGCCCGTCAGTGCAATACTTCAAGCAGTTAGCTGACAACCCAAAGAACTCAGTGATATTTGTAAACTACCAGGCTGAAGGCTCCCCTGGATATTATGTGCAGCGCGGAGACGAATCTATAAAATTCGATGAGGGCGAGACCGTGCATATCAAGCTGCAGAGGCACACAATTTCAGGTTTCTCAGGCCACGCAGACCATGACGAGCTCATAGATTACGTCAAGAAACTCAAGCCAAGGCCGAAAAAAGTCATGATGGTGCACGGCGAGTCATCAAAAACTCTCAACATGGCAAGCACATTGCACAAGACTTTCAAAATCGAAACCCTTGCGCCAAAAAATCTGGAAGTTATCAGGTTGAGGTAGTTGACGCAATACGCTGACTCTGTGTAATCTCTCAACGTAGTGCATCGCAGAAGTCTGAGCAGCTCTTATGTCAAGACTTAGCACAGCTTCAACA
Organism: Candidatus Nanoarchaeia archaeon; assembly: GCA_035283085.1. Classification (GTDB taxonomy): domain Archaea; phylum Nanobdellota; class Nanobdellia; order UBA10117; family UBA10117; genus DATEUM01. Next base: position 2,773 of record DATEUM010000014.1, on the reverse strand, counting down.
GGAATCAGAGCAATTTTATCTTTACCAGAAGGACCTTCTCTATAGGATATACCTGCGTAAGAGTTTTCCTCAAATCTGCCGTAAACTTTTCAACAGTTAAAGGGTCAAACATTTTCACAGAATCTGTATCTGCAACAAAATTCTTTGTCTGCTCTTCTGATATCCTCAAGAGTGCTGCGCGCACGGAATGGTGCAGTTTTTTCGTGTTGAAGAAATATAATTTCAGCTTAACCTTCTTCTTGTCCTTGGCCTCAAGAGTTGGCACATAGACAAACTTTTCCTTGTATTTCCTGGCTGACCTCTGGATAAAGCTTTCGGTTATGTAGAAGCCTTTCGGCAAAGTCACGCCCTTGTCGCCTTTCAGCTCAATTACTTGAAGAATATATTTCTTGTTCATGTCTTTTGGCGAGCCTGAGAGCATCTGTCCTGCAACTTCAAGAGAGCGGCCTTTCAAATCCTCTGCGGCAAAGGCCGGCACATCAGCTATCTCCCTGCCGCCGAACATTTCGGGGCTCAGGACAGTAAACCATTTTTTCTTTTGCTTGACAACTGTTGCGGCAGTTCCCTGTGCCATCTTATGCAACCCCGTTTGTTGAGAAATCTCTCAATTCAAAGCTTCGCAAAACCAAGTTGAAAGTATTTTCAGCGGGGCCCCTCTGAACTTCGTTCAGATTAGGTTGAGCAGCCATTACATTAAGACTTACAAACTGAAGCTCTTGCTTCAGTTGTACATCTGAACTTTGTTCAGATTGCAACCCTTCGTAAAGTTTCATTACCATCATCAACCTATCAACTCATACTTCCAATTTCCTGGAAGCTTGCCTTCAGCTTTGTAATATTTTGCCAGCCTTCTGATTTTTGACTCTATCAAATGTAGCCCGCGTTTTGTAACCATATCCTTCTTGTTCTTGTCAAGATGTTTCTTGGCGACGATTGCCCTTTTCAACAGGAACTGTATGTCTTCCGGGACTTCCCCTGATAATTTATTTCCGGCCAGGATGGCAGTTATTGATTTTCCAGTGATTTTCTTAACATCAGGTATTCCATAACTATCCCTCAAAATATTCCCAATAGCGGCAGACGAACTGCCCTGTTTCGCAAGCTTGACAACCAGTGACTCTACTTCATTTCCCTTGTAAGTTACCCAAGAAGGGACAGGAGATAGCAATGGCTTTAGCGATCCTGATTGCCCTTTTCTTCCGCTATGCATTCTTGACATGACTGTAACCGGTCAACAGTTGATCGTATGGCTGAAGCCATACAATGTGTGACTTAATATCGCCTCAAAAGAGTGGTTTAAAAAGGTTACTTCTTCTCGAAGATATATTTGTACGTATTGGGTAAGTATTTTTTGGCTTCTTTTTGTGTCATATAGCCCAAAATTCTGATCCTTGGGGTTGGTTGCGACCAGGCAAGCGTACCTTTTGCGTGTTTATAGCCACTTCGTTCGTCAATTACAACAATAGGTCCATCTGCTAATTCGTCAAGTTTGTGCAATTTTCCTTTTATATTTTGAGCATGAGTGAAACAAACTATAAACCCGGGTCCTTCTTTTACCTCGCCTCTTTTAAGTTCGGCGCGTATAACTCCCGCGCCGTGTTCAGCATCGTCTTCGCATTCTCTGCAAATTAAACTCATATAACTACATACTCCAATACTCTTAAAAATCTTGTTACACCGGCCCTTTCTCTTTACACCTGCATCTAATACGTATCGAAAGATATAAGATAATCTCAAGCCATACATTAGTGTGGCCTACAAAATCTTTATCGAACCAGAGTTTGAAAAAGATTTAAGCAAATTATCAAAAGCAGAGCAAGAAAGAATAACTAAAATTAAAGAGCAGCTTAAGGAAAATCCTTATGTTGGCAAGCCACTCGGTTATGAATGGTTTAGGGAAAAGCGGCTTAACGGCAAGAGGCTTTACTATTTAATTTATGAAAACTATGTTGCAGTTCTAATAGCGGCTCTAAGCGACAAGAAGACTCAGCAGCTTACAATCAATATCAAGCTGGCTTTAGAAGAATATAAAAATAAGATAGAAAAGGTACTAAAAGAAAAGAAGGATTAGTTCCACTCTTTGAATTTGCCTTGCTTGAAGTTCTTGAGGGCTTTAAGGACTTTTTTGACTAGCTCTACGTCAAGCTCTTCCAGTTCTTCGAGCTCTTTGAGCTTTTCGTATTTTGCTTTTGGAATTGTTACCATTTCTGTCTTTTCCATAGGTATTATAGGTGATTATAATTTAAAAGTCTTTACACAGGCCCTTTCTCTTTGTATCTTCCTCTGCGTTCTACAACTTTCAGTCTCTCTAGAACTTCCTTAATGCCATATGCCTTTTCGAAAGTGTGCCAGCATTGCTCCCAGATTGGAAAGTGCTTTGATTTGAGGCATTCTTTCAGCAGGTGCAGGTCAACTGCTTTATCCTCTACTCTGTCAGTATGTTCTGACAAGCCGAAATCTATTAGATATAACTTGTTGCCAGAGAGAATCATATTGCTAGTTGTCAAATCTCCATGCGCAAATCCTGCCTTGTGCATCAGCTCAACTTGTTCTGCTACCCTGGAGAAAATCTCATGATCTTGAGAAGCATCAAGATAGTCCCTTACCTTCTCTCCCTCAAGAGACTCCAAAATAAGCGTGGTTTCTTTCACTTCTATGACGCAAGGGACATTTATACCTGCCCTCTGTAGCTTATGCAGGATGCGCGCCTCGGTTTTTGTCCTTTCTTTCCTCAGCTTTTCATCTATCTCTTTGATGCGATAGCCCTTGCTGA
>DATEUM010000013.1:0-6261 GCA_035283085.1 Candidatus Nanoarchaeia archaeon | reverse complement strand
TTGTACTGCCTGTGCGCTATTTTTGACAAATAGTCATCAAGTTCCACCTGATACCTTGCGACTTCAATATCTTGAATGTCATATTCCGCAACAGCAAACTTCTGGCGCAAATAATCTGCAATCAGTATGCAGATCGCAATGGCGGTCCCGCCTGCGCCCCTAATCGGGCCTGAGAAATAAAGAGCCATATAATCCTTGTTGTCGGCTATTCTTTTTTTGAACTTCATCTCAACAAAACCTTCGAGCGGGGCAGAAACGCTTCCCAACGTTACATAAGAAAAACCTGTCCTTATCCCTATTTCAATTGCCTCCTGCAAATTTTCGAATTGGCAGAACTTTTGCTCCGCCACTTTTCCCGCAATTTCAAGGGCTACGCGCCAGTCGCCCGCGCCGTATTTTTTCTCCAGTTCCTCAATCGCTGCGACAATGCCAGAATCTTTTATTTGCGGCGCTACAGACGCAATTAGGGCCTCTGTTTTCTGCGCAACTGAAATTGCCAATGGTATGTCAACATAACTTTCAGGGTCAAGATTTTTTTCCCTGGCTTGCTGCGCAAGGCTGTGCTGTTTTCTGAGCTCTGTGCCAATTGAATCGAAATAATTTTGTATCGCTGGAGAACAAACAAGCACCATCATTACAAAATTTTGCGGGCAATTATAAGTAATGCTTTACTACAGAAAACGATTGCAAAAAAATAAACGGAAAAGGAATTAACTGTATTGTAAAATGCACAAAACTTTAAAAGCTAACTTCTATATGTCAAATTGCAATATGTAATTTGACGATTGCTGAACTTGTTCAGCAATATTGTCGTAGTAACAAAGATTTAAAAAGAGATGTGTTTTAAATATGGTAATGAAAAGGCGAGGAAGAGCTGTTGGTTCTGTTATCAGAGATAATTTGGTGGAATTACTGTTCCATGTTAAAGCCGCGCACGCATACGAATTATACCAAAAATATAAGAAAGTCTTCGGTCCGGTCAATATTCGATCAGTTTACTATAACTTGACAAAAGGCAAGGAATTGGGTGTTTTTAACATAAAGGAAGTTCAAAAGGTTGAGGGTGACTTTAGCTGGGGTTCAACTGCCGAGCGCATTGTCTATAAGCTAACAGACAAGGCAACGCCTAAAGGCGACCCAAAGGTAAAAGAAGCTCTTGAGTAGACACAGACACCATAACTTCTCTTGGAGCTTGTTTTTCTTTCTTCTTGTTTCTTAACTAAATATAATAAACACCCGCCCCTATCTTTCATTTGGAACCTTTATATATTTCTATATTGATATATTATATATACTATACTAACTATACTAAACAATAAACTAATAACTAACTAAAACTAAAAACACACTTACATAAGAAGTAGAGGGGTCCGTCTGTTGCGATACCTTCGTTTCATTTGGATAACGTAGCAAACAAACACTTAAATATCTCTCGCTTCTGATGGAAGAACTCGAACAAGGAGGTGCTTTGTTTGCTACAAAATGGCTGCGCAATCTGGTCTAATAGATTTTTTCGACAAGTTCTTGCAAAAGGAACCGCTCATTATCAATAAGAAGGTTTTACAGTCCAATTACATACCAGATGCCATACCCCACAGGCAGCAGCAAATTGAGCTCATAGCCTCAATTTTAGGCCCGGCTCTTCGCGGAGAAAAGCCGTCCAACATCTTTGTATATGGCAAGCCAGGAGTTGGGAAAACAGTCTGCGTCCAGTACATACTCAAGACAATGGAACAGACCGCAGAGAAAAAAGGCGTTTCTTTGAAAACCATTTACATTAACTGCAAACTCAAAAAAATCGCGGACACTGAGTATAGGATAGTAACAGAGCTTGCAAGGTCAATCGGAGTCAATGTACCGGCGACAGGCCTCCCGACAGATGAGGTGTATAACAAATTTCTTTCTGCTGTTGATGCCAGGCCGCAAATCATAATTCTTGCGCTTGATGAAATCGACAGGCTGGTAATGAAAGCGGGCGATGAGATTCTCTACAACCTGACAAGGATAAACTCTGAGCTGAAAAACGCGCAAATAGCAATAGTTGGAATTTCCAATGATGTAAGATTCATAGAGAACATAGACTCCCGGGTAAAGAGCTCCCTCAACGAGGAGGAAGTTATTTTCAGGCCTTATGATGCCATCGAACTGAAAGACATTTTGGAAAAACGCGCATCACTTGCCTTCAGGCCTAATGCTCTGGAAGAGGGCGTACTGCAGAAATGCGCAGCCTTTGCCGCGCGAGAGCACGGAGACGCCCGCAGGGCCTTGGACTTGTTGAGAGTTGCAGGCGAAGTCGCGGAGCGCGACTCTGCAGACCGCGTGAAAGGCGAGCACATCGACAAGGCAGAAGAGCGCATCGAAAAAGACCGTGTGCTCGAAATCGTAACGACACAGCCCAAGCAATCACAGCTCGTCCTCTATGCAATACTCCTGACAGCAAACGGGAGGAAAATGGAGACTGGCGAAGTCCATGACAAATACAGGGAGCTGTGCCTGCAGTCAGGACAAGTTCCATTGACACAAAGAAGGGTCAGCGATTTGATTGGAGAGCTCGACATGCTCGGCCTCATAAATGCAAAAGTCATTTCAAAGGGCAGATACGGAAGGACAAGGGAAATTTTTGTTTCAATACAGGAAGATTTGCTTGATAAGTTAAAAGCAAAACTTCAAGAAGATTTGTGATTATCATAGTAATGGGTGCTTGTGAATGCGAAACAAAGGGCTAATCCTCAAGGTCAGAAAAAGCAGGAAAGAAGCCATTACCTTACAAGACCAGAGAAAAATTTCGAGATTTTTCTTGGCCCCGCTGAACTTCGTTCAGCTTGGTTCCCCAGTTACGCCTATCTAAAATGGATCAATCTGCAATAATTGAGCAATTGATAAGAGCAGGCCAGCTGCCGACCCCTGACAAGATAAGGAGCATGCTGCAGCAGGAAATGGTTTCTGTCCCTATCAAAAAACATTCCGTCGAGAATGGCGAAACTTCTGTGCAAATCCTGACAAACGAGACCTATTCGCCGCAGAAAATTGAAGTCAAGGATTTTGTGAATTATTTTCGCGGCCGCCACAATTATTTCAAGAATGTTTTGATAAACCGGCCCGAGCTCAGCAACGCAACATCAATAGCAAGGCTTTCAGGAAACACAAAAACCTCAATTATTGCAGCGATTGTTGACATCAAAAGATTGTCCACGGGGACAATGAAGCTGCAGCTCGAGGACCTGTCCGGGCGCATCTCCGCCATAATCTCAGCTAAGAATCCAGAGGCCCTGGCAAAGGCGCAATCCCTTTGCCTGGATGAAGTTGTTGCTTTCAAGGGTTCTTCCGGCAAGAGCATATTTTTTGTTGATGATATAACCTGGCCAGACATACCGCCCAAGCAAAGGGCAAGGACCCCAGATGAGGTCTATATGGCCTGCCTTTCCGATGTCCATGTGGGCAGCAGGATGTTTCTCCCCAAAACCCTCAACAAGTTTCTCAAATGGCTCAACGGCAATTATGGCAATGCGAGGCAAAGGGCAATCGCCGACAAGACAAAATACATTGTTGTCTGCGGCGACATTGTAGACGGTGTCGGCATCTACCCTTCGCAGGAAAAAGAGCTCAAAATAACAGACATCTACAAGCAATATGATGTTACCGCCAAATTATTTTCCAAGATTTCTGATGACAAGCAGGTAATAATGATCCCCGGCAACCATGACGCAATGCGTATAGAAGAACACCAGCCGCGCCTGTACAAGGATTTGGCAACGCCGCTATATGAATTGCCAAATGTGCATATGGCCCCGAACCCTGCAAACGTAATAATCCACAAAAAGGATAATTTTCCCGGCGTCCATTTGCTGATGTATCACGGCTATTCCTTTGATTATTTCGTGGAAAACATAGCATCATTGAGGGAAGCTGGCGGCTATGACGCGGCCGACAAGCTGTGGGAATTTTTGCTCAAAAGAAGGCATCTCGCCCCAACATACGGAGCCACGCTAGCTTTGCCAATGAATGAAGATCCCCTTCTTATCAGAGAAGTCCCTGATATTGCAATAAGCGGCCACATACACAAGTCCAAAATAGGAAGCTACAAAGGAGTCCAGACAATCAGCTGTTCTTGTTTCCAGGACACAACAAGCTTCCAGCAAAGAATGGGCCATCATCCTAACCCTGGTGTTGTTCCGCTGGTAAATTTACAAACTGGTAAAGCGTGGTCCCTTAGGTTTAAATAGTACAATAGCTTATTAGGTTTATGGCCCACCGTACTAAATTAGTATCGCCTAGAGCTAAGAAGCTATCAAGAGAACTTGCTTACGTTTTAGGCGTACATTATGGTGATAAAGTTAGGAAAAAGAGCAACGATTTGAATTGTACTGATTTAGATTTCATAAATGAATATAAAAAGAATATTGAGAAGTGGTCAGGATTTAAATGCACAAAAATTAAGTTATTGCCAAAACAAAATGAAAAGTGGAAGCAAATGTATAGTATTAGACTATACAGTACCGATGTTAATGAATTTTTGGAGAACTTTAATATAAAATTATTATCAAATAGCAACATAAAAATTAAATCAGCATTTTTAAGAGGATTTTTTGATTCGGAGGGCACAGCCACAATAACTAAGATTTTTACTAAACTAGGTAGGCCCAATGGTTACAACCATAAAATCGCATGCGTAAATACAAATTTTAGAATAATAGAGCTGTGTCAAAAATTACTTGGCGACTTGGCAATGCCAACTATAATCAACAAATATCAACCTAAACGGCCAAATGAGAAATTAGTTTACCAACTAGTTCTAAGAAGGTCCAAAAACAATTACATAAAATTTGCTAACTTAGTAGGGTTTTCTATTGTTAGAAAGCAAGGCAAACTGTTGCAGATTATTAACAATTATTCATTTACTGCAAGCAACGAAATATTGGGACCTTACAGCTATGCAATGTCATTGCGGGCTAAATTTGGCTATGGGGAAAAGAAAATTCTGCGGATACTCAAAGCTCGTTATAGCAATTTGCCCATAACAAGAGGTGCAATAAGGGGATGGATAATTAAAGGATCAAAACCGAGAGTTTTAGCATATGCGGTCGAACCTTAGAAGGAAAGGCCTGGCAGCCGAGATTCAAATGAAAATCAAAAAATGTGTCAGCACAATAGTTTATAATAATCAAAAGCGAATTTTCCTTATGGCATTGCCCATAATAAACGAGAAGGTGCGTGGATTGTTGACGCGAGAATAACATGAAACTCCAAAAGTTTCTGGAAACTTATTTTGGGCCGTACAGGTTCTATAAAGTAAGCGAATCGACAAAAGATAAACTGCACAAGCTCTGTGCGGCTAACTTGTGCGGCAGCCAGGTTGGCCTGGAAATAGCTTTAGTCTTAATCAACAAAAGGAAGGCATCATTGATTTCTATAAACTTAGAAAAGTTGTGCAAGCGACTAGGTCTTTATCAAATAAAAATCTTTGGTATTTTTGACTTTATAACAAAGGAAAAGGGTTTGTTACCAAAAATAAGAAAGTTAAAAAATAGGAGCTGGCGCACCAGCCGTGCAGAGATCGGGAAAATATTGGGCTATCCAAGTTGCTGTGTGGGTGCCTTTTTAAAGGGCAGAAAGCTATACTTCTCAACAACAAAAGGCTTTGATGCTTTTCTTTTACATGGCAAATGTCTAAAGGATTGCCAAAGGTCTGCTGCGCTAACAAAGAGGTATGCGTCATTGGTTAAAGCTGTTTGTCCTAAAATGTATCTGAGACTCTTAGGTTTTTGGTTTTGCCTTGAACACTTGAAAGAAATCTAAGGAGTAAGTCTTGTTGGATTTCAATAGAAAATTCCGTAATTTTAATCCCTAAATTCAGTGTCCAGCAGTTTTCTTATGAGTTCTGCCTTTTTTGGGCCTATGCCTTCCACGTTCTTCAGCTCTTCTTCTGTCGCGTAGGCTATGTTTGCGGGATTCTTGAAATGCTTCAGCAATGCTCTTGCTGCCTCTGGGCCTATCTGAGGCAGGCCTTCGATAAAGAATTGTTGCGATTCTGTTAATGTAATGGGCTTATGGCTTCCTCTGATGGAAATTGTTTTTTTCTTCTCAAGCTGTTCCCTTTTTGCTATTGTTATCAAAAGATCTGCCGTTTCTTCCTTTGTTTTTGTTACCATTAAAGGAATTCTCCAGTCCAGTATGAGGGAAGCAAGAGCGCCCATTATGGCATTAGGGTTTACATTCCTGATGGAAAACAACAGGTTGTAGTCGCCTTCCAAAATAATTAAG
>DATEUM010000012.1:0-4095 GCA_035283085.1 Candidatus Nanoarchaeia archaeon | reverse complement strand
CTGCAAGCTTGTTAACTCTAGTTGATATATATTAATCATAGTTAATAGATGTTAACTTTAGTTTATATGCTTTTCGGCTGCGGGAGGGCTAAACCTACTCTGACGCCCAGCAACAAAACCTTCAATTGCGCATAACACTGATGATAAGACTATCAGAAGGCAGTGCGAAGAGCTAAGCCTTTTTGGGGCTGTTATGATAGAGCAGCACAAGAGGAGCCCAAAGACAGGCAGGCCTTATACTATAGTAAGGGCAACGAAAGAGGGCTTGAGGATTCTGAAAGGGTTATAGTTTTGAGAGGGAGAGGCCCCACCCCCCTTCCTTCAGGTATAATTAAGTATACCATAAGGTTTAAATATATATACCATTTGGTATAGTTAAACATACCTATGGTAAGCAAGATAAGAAAAGAGGAGGAGGTTCTATTTGACAAAAACCTCAACAAGCTAATTACGCTGTTGGCGCGCAATCCAAGCCATAAGTTTACGCAGGCCGAGCTCAGAAAGAGCGCCAGACTCTCCAAACTTACAGTGAGCAAATGGCTGCAAGAGCTCGAAAGGCTTGATTTTGTAAAGACAGAGCGAATAGGAAGGAATATCCTGTATTATGTTACAATAGATAATCCAATAGTCAAGCAAATGAAAATTTTGTTCAATGTGTCTTCGCTTTACAAAATCGCTAAAGAGATTGCAAAAGTACTGGAATGTGAAGTTTACCTGTTTGGCTCTGTGGCCAGGGGAGAAGATACGGAAAAGAGCGATATTGACCTGCTAATAATAGGGGACAAGGTCCCGCAAAGCGCTGTTATGGCTATAATAGGACCTCTGGAAAAAGAATGGGGTAGAAAGATAACGTTCCATATCTTTACAAGAATGGAATGGGCACAGACCGCCAGAAAAGACAAGGCATTTTATGAAAGAGTGGAAAAAGACAGGATAAGATTGGCTTAAAATGAGAACAAACGGCAAACCAGTAAACATAAGGGAGGAAATAATCGAAGCTTTAAGGAAAACTATAGATAGGGGGCACCTCAAAGTTGAAGAGCCGAGCAACGAAGAGGGCATAAACCATTATTTTGAGCAAGCACAAATAGATTTGGGCAGATCTGAACATTCGATGGACGAAAAGGATTACAAATGGTCTATTGTGCAAAGTTATTATTCTATTTTTAATGCTGCCAGGGCAATTTTGTTCAAATTAGGCCTTAGAGACCAAAAGCACTATGTTATTGCTGATGTACTAGATGAGCTTGGCAAAATGGGTAAATTGGAATCAAAATATGTTGATGATTTCAAAGCGGCCATGAAAAGCAGGGAAGATGCCAACTACAGAGCTATCTTTTCTGAAGACACCGCAGATTTTACCTTGGAGATGGCCAAAGAATTTCTAAATAGAATGAAAGCGTTGGCTAACGCGCTAAATGGAAAATCATAATTCATCCAAAGGACTCTTGATTTTCTTTAGCTCCACTGAAGAGACATGGGCGTACCTTTCGGTTGTTGAAAGCGATGTGTGGCTGAAGAAGCGCTGACTCTTATGCTGGTGCCTTGCCCTTGCTGTCGACTATCTTTTTCTGCTGGGCGCTCCAGACCTTGTTCGGAGTTTTGCTTATGTAATCTACCAGGAAATCTATGAACTTCAGCCTCTCTTGGAAGTTCTTTCTCTTGAAGTTTTCAAAATCTTCCGGATCAAATTTAAGCAATTCTATTTGGCGGTCCATAGGTACTCCTTAGCCTTGTCTTCCACCTTCATCAGGCGGACGAAAGATAAAAGGCTTTCCTTGTCCAGCTCGTGCAGCTTTTCTCCGAACAATTTGTATAAAAAGCGCGCATCTTCTATGTCCTTATCAGTGCCTAGCCTGAGCTTGAACGCTATGTTTAACTCTAAAGGCCCTATGTAAATTTCGCTGCCGCGCAATATCACTTTTACCTTATTGCTGAGGCTATAGAAGTCCAGGTCTTTTTGCGCATACTTTACTTCCATATTAGGGTAAGCTTCGCCTTTTCTGGCGAATCTGGGGGCAAGCCAGTCTTCTAACAAGCTGAAGGCTTCGTCCATCTCAGCGTTCATGCACCAGAAGCCTTCCTTTTGCAGTCCCTCCCAAAGCTGCCCAAACTTTTCCTTGCTTAGCTTTTCTATGAACATGTCAATATCTTCAGATGCCCTGTTCCTGCCGAAAAGTATTGCTTCATAGCCCGAGATTATGACATACTTCACCTTTAATTTGTTCAAGACAGCACAGAAATCTATCGCCAGCTTGTCTAAATGATTGAGTTCCTTGTCAAATATTATGTCGCGACCCTTGAACTGCAGCTCCATGCCCAGTTCTCAGCATAGAGGGATTTAAAACTTGCCCAGGGCGCGTATAAGATGCATCACTAGTAACCTATTTAATTGCGTATAATTCTATTATAGCGAACATGTCTACGTTTGACAAGTTAGCCACCGAGCTTAAACTCAGAGGATTCTCTCAACAAACTGTGAAATCGTACAGCTACTTCCTGAAAAAGTTTTTTGAATATTCCAAAAAAGATCCACAGGATGTGACTAGTGATGATGCTCGCGCTTACCTTGCTTATCTTGTTACAGACAGGGGCTTATCAATCAAGAGCATGGCTCTTGCTAAAGCAGCCATAAGGTTTCATTTTGAGGAAATTCTTAAGAAAACCGTGGATTTGCCAAAAAAGCTCAAGATTCCCAGGAAAGTCCCTACAGTCATGACTAGGGAAGAAGTAAGCAAGCTAATAGAAGCAGCAGAAAATCCCAAGCACAGGCTTTTGATTGAGCTTGCCTATAGTGCCGGCCTTCGGGTCTCTGAAGTCGTGAATCTTAAGGTAAAAGATATCCTATTGGACGAGAGTACTGGATGGGTAAGGTCTGGAAAGGGTTCCAAAGACCGCTTTTTTAATTTGCCTGAAAAACTGAAAGGGAAAATCTCTTCAGTTATAGACGGCAAGTCGCAGGATGACTATCTCTTTGCCGGCCGCAATGAGCAGCTTAGCACAAGAACTGTGCAGGCAGTTGTGCAAAAGATAGCTGAGAAAGCTGGAATTAAGAAGGAAGTCACGCCGCACACCTTGCGGCACAGCTTCGCCACACATTTGTTAGAGGCGGGAGTTGATATCAGGAAGATCCAGATATTGCTTGGTCACGCCGATCTTTCAACGACCCAATTATATTCTCACGTTTCTACAAAGGAACTGAAAAAGATTAAGAGCCCGCTGGATGAGCTATGATGGAATACAAAACAATTTCTGGCATCAAAATACCTGTTCTTGGATTAGGGACTTATGGTATGTCTGGGGAGAAAAAGAAAGGTATCGATATGCCAGAATATCCTGATGAACAACAAATTGCCGCAATCAGGGCCGCAATTAAATTAGGTATGACTCATATCGATACTGCAGAATCTTATGGCAATGGCCATGCCGAGAAACTTGTTGCAGAGGCGATAAAGGGATTTGATAGAGAGAAGCTTTTTATCACGTCTAAGGTTTCCGAGGAAAATCTTCATTATGGTGATGTCATAGCTTCATGTGAGGCAAGTTTACAAAGACTTGGCACAAATTACATCGATCTTTATCTGATTCATTTTCCTAACCCAAATATTCCAATTGAGGAGACTATGCGCGCAATGGACTTTTTAGTTGAGAAAAAATCAGTAAGGTTTATTGGAGTTAGCAATTTTTCTGTTGAGCAATTGAAAGAAGCACAGAAATATGCTAAAAATAAAATCGTTGCTAACCAAGTCGAATATAATCTTCTAGTAAGAAATAATGGCAAATACAACAAAAATATTGAATCTCATATCATACCTTACTGCCAGAAGAATAACATAATGTTTATTGCTTATCGACCGCTAGGGTTAGGCAAGTTAGCAAAGCCCGGCTTTGCATTACTGGACAAAATGGCTAAGAAGTATGACAAAACTCAAGCTCAAATTGCACTTAATTGGATTATCTCTAAAAAGAATGTTGTTACAATTGTAAAAGCATCAGACACCAAACATCTTAAGGAAAATGTTGCTGCAGTTGGCTGGAAATTAAGCTCTGAAGATATGCGCCTGCTGGATGAGTTATGAAAATACTATTTGTATG
>DATEUM010000011.1:0-3734 GCA_035283085.1 Candidatus Nanoarchaeia archaeon | reverse complement strand
AAATTTTTAGATAATTTGGGCTCCGAACATCGATTGAAAGATACAAGGATATTGTACGTGGCCAAGGAAATGAAGAGTGAAGGCTTTCTTTTGAATCAATAGCGTCTTTTCGCCGAATTTTACTGTTACAATAACACACTTTGATGCCTTGTTATGAGAAATTGACGGTATTTTCTGGTCAAGAAAGATATCCTCTGCTGGCCTTTTTGCTAAATTACAAATGGAAGCATATGAAGCGTGGAAACTTAATTCGCCAGAAGCTGGAACGTCACATCTAGGCGTTAACAGCAAAGGCAACTTAGTGATAAAAGCCAACGGTTACGTTTACGATGTATATGATTTGGCGCGGAGGCATGGCACGCCTTTGGAAATTCTGGTGCCAGAAGTTGTGACAAATCAAGCAAAGGCTTTGAAAAACAGCTTTGAAACTGCAATTAAAAAAATCGGTTATTCGGGAACTTACACTCATTGCTATCCTCTCAAAAGCAATCCTCTTCCAGATATTGTGAGGCCAGCCATAGCGGGTGGAGCAAGCATCGAAATAGGTACGATAGGAGAGGCGCACGTTGCGGACAATCTCTATAGAACTGGAGAGTTACCTAGGGATTCGCTAGTAACCTGCAATGGCGCGAAAGAAGAAAGATACTTAGAAAAAATCTTGTGGTTGCAGAAAGACTCTCATAACATAATTCCTGTAATAGAAGCTGAACAAGAGTATTTTGAAGTCAAACGACTCGCTGGAGAGATTGGCTTGGAAAAAGTCGCTGTCGGCCTAAGAGTTAGGACTGGTGTCGACTTGGGAGATGCTACGCACTGGAACTCTGCAACTGAACAGAATCCATTTGGCTTGAAAGAGCCTGACGCAGTAAAACTTTTGGAAGATTATTTACTAAAAGATAAAGAAGTCAGCCTTCAGCTGCTACACTGTCATGCCGGATCACAAATAGAAAGGCTCGACGGAATTGTAAGTGCTGTTGAAGCCATAACCAAAACTTATGCCGAATTCAAGAAAATTGGCGCTGAAGATTTAGAACATTTGGATATAGGTGGCGGCCTGCCCACAACTTATGACAAAAGCAGGACTTTGTTCTCTATTGAGGACTACGCTAACGCGGTTGTAAAGACTATAAAGGAAAACTGTGATCCTTTTGGAGTTAAAACTCCAAACATTATTGTTGAGGCTGGAAGGTGGACCAGCGCGCCATCGCAGATTACAGTATTCGGCACTCTCTACACCAAAAGTGTAATTGGCGACTTGAGGTTTGCAAGAGTTGATGGCAGTCCAATGACTGACCTGCCTGATACATGGGGCGTTCAGCAGAACTTTTGGGTTCTGCCAGTAAATGGCTTGGACAAGTTTGACGATTTGAAGCCTTACTGGCTTGCTGGAATGACTTGTGACTCTGATGATGTTTACCCGCCAAAGGATCACAGCGGAAAAAGTTTTGAAAAATTGGCAAAGGTCATGCTGCCTGAAGTCAATGAGAAATGCCAATTGCCGAAAACTGGCAAAAAATTATATATTGCATTCCTTGACACCGGTGCCTACCAGGATTCCCTTAGCGGAACAAAGGGTGTCAAGCATTGCTTGCTGGGCGATGCAAAGAAAATAAGGATTAATGCCGACAACACAATAGATGTCATCATAGATCGCTCCAGTCCTGGAGAATTAGTGCGCAAAATAGGCTGGAAGTTCAATGGTGAAAATTCGCTTCAAAAATCCCCATAAGCGTCATTTTGACAATCTATTAGATACAAATTGCCAGAAATTCCAGTAATTTTGATACTTTGCCGAGATTTTCTGCTGTAGAATGTTATACCTTACCAGACTTTAGTGCTTCATGGCAATAGACGTTGGAATAAGGGCTGAATGGGACCCTCTAAAGCAAGTGCTGGTGCACCCACCAAGCACTGTAGAGACATTGCTATCGCTCATACATCCGGAAGCTAACCTGTATGAGTCTATGTTTTCTATAAAGAAGGCGCAGCTGGAGCATGCCAACTTCCAAGACACATTGACTGAGCAAGGCGGCGTCAAGGTCTCTTTGCTTACAGATGCCCTCAGCAAAAATCCAAATCTTCGCAAGGAAGTCGTGGACTTCTTCGACTACAAACGCCTTGACGGAGTTGAATTCACGAAATCTGAAAAGGATGACAACAGGAAACTGCAGGAAACTGTATCAGGCCAGCTCGATAGAGAATTACTACCCTACCTACTATTTCTTTCTCCAACAGTTGAATTGGATTGCGTGGGCAAGAAAGATGATGGCAGCAACAAATATTTGAAAATCAAGGACACATTAAATCCGCTTGGCAATTTGTACTTCACAAGGGATCAGCAGATATGCACTGATAAGGGAATAGTTTTGGGCCGAATGGGAAAAGCGCCGCGGGCGGACGAGCCTGAAGTTACTAAGATAGCTTTTTGTGGCCTTGGAATAAAGCCCATTTATGAGATAACAAAGGGGACTTTGGAAGGCGGTGATTACATACCTGCAGGAGATATAGCGTTTATCGGATATGGTGAAAGGACGAACCAAGCCGCAATTGAAGAATTATTGAAATCTGGCGCAATTGGTTTCGATAAAGTTGCGGCGGTCAAGGGAGTATTCAATCAGGAGCAGATGCACCTCGATACCTGGTTTAACATTTACGGAAACGGCAGGGCTATTACTCGCCATGATACATTCTACTCGCCCGACAGGGAGACTGTTGTTTACGAGAAAACTAGCAATGGTTATGAACTGAGAAAAGCCGGCGGCAAAATTGAAGTTGTACCATTTAGTCATTTGATAGAAAAAGAACTGGGATACGACATCTTCACTGTTGATGAGGGTGAGCAGAAAAACTACGCAGTAAATTTCATAACGCTGAAGGATGGAAAATTTATAGGTGTAAGACAAGCGCAGAAAACGTTCAAAGAATTGCAAAAAGGCGACAAGGTTGATGTGATAATGGTGGACGCTGATAACCTGACAAAGGGATATGGCGGGCCGCACTGCATGACTGGTCCGATTTGCAGGGCGGTATAGCAAAATGACAACCAAAATTGCCAAAGGTTTAAATTCAAACCATGACTTTAGTTTAATCATGGCAGAAGCGCCTAGCGTTGCATTCGAGGGACTAAGAGCTAGACGCAGGACTGCATAGTCCTAAAGCATCCTAATTTTGGGGTGTTGTAGTTTTGAGGTGGTTATTATGCAAAGTTTGAAACCAAATCTAAGCCAAATTGAGAAGGAACTCGTCGACATATTCAAGGTCGATCTAACTGATGAGCTCGCACAATCGTTTGTGTCGGGCCTACTTGAGGAGATTGACGCAAGTAGCGCCAAAACTCTTGAGGACATCGCACAAAAAGGCTCCGTTATCTTTGAAAATCTGGCTGAAAATGTCTATGGACCGTTAATGGTGGCTTATACGGCGTGGATATTGGATGCTGCCAAGTCAATTCTAGGCAACAACAGCATTTTCTTTGCGGCGCGTGATGCAACCCCACTTTTTTATATAGCATCTGAATTGGCAACGAGACTTGGCATTGAGACATCTAAGCTGAAAAAATTATACTATACGCGAAAGATAGCGGGCCAGGCTGATGAGATAGCTGGCTTTGGGCAGCGAAATGTAAATGAGCAAATGCTGAAAGATTACTTGGCACAGCAGGGTGTTACAGACAAAAGCCTGATTGCTGACATGGGTCTTTACGGCGGCTTGTACAAACTCGCGTGTAAAAAAGG
>DATEUM010000010.1:0-2748 GCA_035283085.1 Candidatus Nanoarchaeia archaeon | reverse complement strand
TGACAATTTCCTCTCCATGCAAGGCAAGCTTGGCAACCCTGGCAGCAAGCCTTCCCAAAACCAAATCAGTAGCATCAATTATTTTCACCATTTTAACCAATTATTTTAACTCCTGTCCCTTTCGGGTTTGTCTTTACCAGCTCTCCAATTGAAAGTGTCTTCCCGCCAGCAGCCTTTATTTTTTCTTTTGCAGCAGCGGAAAAATTCCACGCGACAACATTCACTTTTCTCTGCAGGACTCCTGCAGACAAGACTTTTCCAGGTATTAGTACAGTCTCGCCGTCCTTGGAAAACCTGTGTATCCTTGAAAGGTTGACCTCGCGCCTTTTTCTGGTAGGTTTTGAGAGTTCCCTAGCTACATGCTTCCACAGCTTTGCCTTTTCCATTCTAAGGCTAGCTATCATTTCTTGCATCACTGGATTTTCCGGACCTGTTCTTTTCATCTTTCACTCTCTTGCTTCGCGAAATGCAGGGGACAGGATTCGAACCTGTGAACCCACTAAGGGACACAACCTTCGACCGCCGAACCACGAAACGCTTCGCGTTCCGGAGGACCTCAATCGTGCGAGTTTGACCGCTTCTCTACCCCTGCGTAATGCGAGGGTTTTGAGAGGGCTATTTAAGTCTCACTGTTTTCAGCTTTCCCTCTATCAATGATATCGCTTCTGAGAGTATTTTCTCTGCGGAAAGCTGTCCCCAGCTCTCCAAAGTCACTATGAATTTGTCATCTTTGTAGGAAACCTTGGCACCATTCTTTTCGAGCATTTCCTCGTAAGACGGCAGCCAGTTCTCCATGTCAATAATTTCAATGGACTTTCCTGACTTCTTTGCAACTTTTTCTGGTATCTTTTCAAAGGCCTTGTCCAAATCTGCATCCTTTGTGTCGAATTCTGGCCACGCCCTGTAAAAGAGATGGCATGGGGACCATTTTGTGTGCTCCAAGCCTTTTCCAAGTATCGCAACAAATTCGAGCTCTACATTCTGGCCTTCCAGTAATTTGACAATCAGCATTTTTGGGAAAATTGCCTTCACTGCAGGGTCCTTGATTTTCAGGTCTTCAGCATAAACATTGGCAGGCCCCTTGGCCCTTAATGTGCCTTTGACAGAACACTTTGCACACAGCTTGCCCTTGCAAGTGCATTCTGCTGGAAGATTATATGACTTCAAATCTGTCTTCAACGGTATCAAGCCCAAACGGTGCGCGACTATTTCATCATACAGGACAGAGGAATTTTCAACAAAATAAACATCTTCTATTGCCAGTGTAGGCACTTCAAACATCGCAGCCCTTCTCAGCGCATTGAGCATGCTCGCGTTAGCTCCGTCCACAACAAATGTTGCTTCATTGTCCTTTTGCTTCAAGATTTCAACTTTCATTTTAAACTCTCCTTCCGCGCCTTCCGCCTTTCTTTCTGCAGCCGCCGTGCGGTATCGGCGTGACATCTTCTATTCCTATGACCTGCAATCCTGATCTCGTCAAAGCTCTTATTGCTGGCTGTGCGCCGGGTCCCGGAAAACGCGTGCCATTGTGCCCGCCGTTTGCCCTTACCTTGACATAAATTTTCCTTACGCCCTGCTCCAGCGCAGCAGCCGCCGCCTTTTTCGCAGCAAGCATGGCTGCTGATGGCGAGCCCTCAAGCCTGTCTGCTTTGACAACCTGTCCGCCGGATGCGAGCGCAATAGTCTCCTGTCCGGTCAAGTCAGTGATATGAATCAAAGTATTGTTGTAAGTGGCAAGTATGTGAGCTACACCTACACGATCAGCCATTTTAGATTACCCTCCTGCTAGGGTTATCTCTTAACATAACGTGCGCTTTCTCGCTTCTTCCTTCCATGAGACTTACCATTTCGTTAGCGATCAGCATTATCCTTTCACCTCTGCCTCTGCAGGAGCCTCTGCAACTGCTTCTTCACCTGAAACTTCTGCCAATTCCTCTGCAGTTTCTTTCATCTTGTTAGGAGTTTCCTCGGGCTTCAGTATTGGTGCAAAGCCTGATGCATAAGAAACCTCGTCGCCTTCCTTAACCATGTAAGAAGGGGAATTAAGTTTCTTCCCATTGACCATTATCTTGCCGTGGACAATGAACTGCCTTGCCTGATTTGCAGTCAGCGCAAGTCCTTTCTTGTGAACTATGGTTTCAAGCCTCTTGTCAAGCACATCTTTCAAGTGCAAGCCTAAGACATCATCAAGGTCTGCGTCAGTAGTCACGACGCCGTACTTTAACAATTTCTTCAACAAAATTTCCTGGGCCTTATCCTTCTTATCACTAGGGAGCATGCTAATAATTTCTTTTGCCTGCCTTTGCCAATTTCTCAAAATGGCGCGGGACTTCCACAATTCCTTCATTCTCCGTATGCCATAAGTCTTTGCAAGCCCGTGCTCTTCATCGATCCTTTCCTTCTTCCACGGGTGTTTCGGCGCCTCATACTTTTTTCTTTGCTTCCACATATTAGTACGCACCTCTACTGATTTGGGAATCTCTCAACATAAGACCTTGTGGCACTTGAGCAGCCACATCTTTTAGACTTAACACCAGTAGTTCGTTAGTTACCATCATCATTTCTTTTTCTCCGCTGTTGCTGGTGCTGCTTTCTTCGGCTCCTCCTTCTTTCTTATGACTCCAACAATTCCGCCCTTCCTTCCAGTCGTCCTTGTCCTTTGTCCCCTTACCTTCTTGCCCTTTGAATGCTTGATACCGCGAATGTCCTTTATCCTCCTGTGGAACCTTATGTCAAGCCCTTGCTGCA
>DATEUM010000009.1:0-3399 GCA_035283085.1 Candidatus Nanoarchaeia archaeon | reverse complement strand
TTAGCCTGTCTCATATCCTTGTTAGACAATTTAACCTTATAAATACTTTGATATGGAAATAGCAGAAGACCACTTAAATTGAGAATATAGTGCCAGCAGCTTTGTCCATTTCCCGAATGTTCTTCAGTACACAGGACAACGTTACCGGGCTTATCTTCCGTGTTCGGAAAGGGAACGGGAGTTGCCCCGGTACTTTGACCGCTAGCAACATTTGCTTTTTTGTGAGGTTTTTAAGGTTTGCTACTGGGGGTAAGTCTTAAGTTTTAGGGCTGCTCAAGAAAGCAATTCTGGGCATGAGAGATTCCCCAGCCGAGAAAGTTTATATACAACAGTTTATAGAGGTATTTTATGGCCACGCCATTGTCATTTATTCTTGCAGACCTGAGCGCGCAGAGCAGGAAAAGGCCGAGCCAGCAGGTCAAGCAAATCAGCCCTTCGATGCCTATGGGCTTGTCCGCTCCAGCACACCATTCCAGCAGGGCAATTTCTGCACTTGGTTACGGCAAGAACACATTGCAGCTGCAGATGAAGAAAAAGCCGAAAAAATCGCCGGTAATAATCGAGGGCTTTCCTGGATTCGGCTTCGTGGCAACGATTGCCGTCGAATATTTGATGGACCACTTGAAAATGCATTCGGTGGGAAGATTATGGAGTCCAAGGCTGTCACCCATCGCATTCATTCACGGGAAAAGATTGGTGCAGCCTCTGGAAGTTTTTCACAACGACAGGCACAATTTGATAGTTCTGGAAGCAGTTACCGGTGTATCGGGCATGGAGTGGGAAGTTGCGGATACATTAGTAGACATGTACAAAAAACTTGGCGCAAAGGAGCTAATCAGCATAGAGGGCATAGGCTCCCAGGTTGAAAGAAGGGAGCCAAAGGCGTTCTACTGGACTAACAACGAGGCGAGCAAAAAAGCCCTGGAAGCGATAGGGCTTGAGCCAGTGAAGGAAGGAATAATTTTCGGCGTTTCGGGCGCGCTCATGCTTAAAGTCCCAGAAGACATCAAGGCTACATTCATTTTTGCTGAAACCCACAGCGACCTCCCTGATAGCAGGGCAGCATCTGTTATAATAAAAGCACTTGACAAATATCTGCGTCTTGACATAGATTACAAGCCCCTGCTGAAAAAGGCAGAGGAATTTGAGGACAGTTTGAAAGGGCTTATGGAGCAGGCAAAGCAGGCAGGGCAAACGAAAGCCGCGAAAGAACAGGAACAGCCTTACATTGGCTGACTTGCTGAACTCATTGGGTTAAGTCTCAGATTAATGGCCATTTCACTTCTGCAAAGCCTAACACAAGAAAAAGCTTATGCTTTTTCTGTGCCCCGCTGAACTTAGTTCAGCTCGGTGTTCAGAGCTATCCCAGCCCAAAAAGTTCCTTAACATTCTCGTTTGTAATTTCAATTACTTGTGCTTCCTTGATATTTTTTATTTTCGCCATTTCTTTTACAGTCAGGGAAATGTTTGCAGGTTCATTTCTTTTCTTCGGATCTGGGCCCAATACTGGGGAATCTGTCTCCAGAAGGAATGCTTCAACAGGCAATTCTTTTACCAAATCCTTCTTTTGCTCGGCATAAGCGACTGTATTGCCGATAGAAAGCTTGTATCCAAGTTTTACTGCTCTTTTTGCTTCTTCCAAAGATCCTGCAAATGCGTGCAGGACTGCTTTTTTTGGCTTGAGCTCTTCGAGAATTTCAACTACGGGCCTTGTGGCCCATCTGCTGTGTATCACAGCAGGTACTTTTAAGGAATCTGCAAGCTGCAATAACTGCTCAAACCATTCTGCCTGCCGCATTTTTGCGAACGCATCAAGCTTGTCGCGCTTTATGACCATATAATCCAGTCCTATTTCAGAAATTGCGATGGGCTTTTGCTTTTTTATCCACTTTATTTCGTCAGAAAGTTCTTCGTCAGTAAGTTTGTGAATCGAATCTGGGTGTATCCCAAAAGAAGGATAACAGAAATTAGGGTATTTTTTGCTTAACTCAAGGACTTTCCTGTTCGCCTCTGGATTTTCCCCGGCGTTTAGTATGCCAAAGAGGGCTTTTTTTGCCTCTCTTATGACTTTATCCCTGTCGTTGTCAAAGGACTTGTCGTAAAGATGGCAGTGAACGTCGAAGGCTTTCATAAGAAGAAAGGCTTATATGACTTCTTAAATTTTGGCTTAGGATGGGTAAATATTTTAATTCTTTAATCGAAGAAAAGGAGAAGCCAGTCATTAAGCGGTTTAAGTGCAACAGGTTGTGGCAGACCTGGGGCATCACAAGTACTTTGGTCGGAATATTTAATGAGCGTTATAAGCAAATTTTTGAATCGGATTGTGCATACGCTTATGCGAAAAACAAGGACGAGCACACAGCCTTTAATTTCCTTAGGACCGAAGACAGTTATGCCGTATTTGTATTCTATCATCTAAGCGAAAAAGAAGCGGATGAGGTGCTCGGGATATATAATGACCTGCGTAAGAGCGATTTTAGTCCAAGAATCATAAATGAAGAAGAAAGGACAACCATAATATCACCACGCGCCCCGGATTTCAAAATTCCAGCACATGCTCTTCTCCAACTGTTGTCAAACTATGTTGTTTGGCAGGAGAAGCAACTAGAAACGCCCGCATTTGGTTGGCACAAGCGTGCAAAAGATTATTGCTCTCTAAGTGTGCAGAGGAGCCAAAGCTTACTGCATCTTTTGGCGCATGATGGTCTAGATGATTTAACAGATAATGGCGAGCTTGTTGCCGGTGTTGCGAGAAAATTGATGCGAGATGCACAAAAAGCTAAAGCTGATAAAATTGAGGCTTTGAAGACAATCAGGGACTTGTCTGCGTTCTGGTTTTCTCCAAGGGCGTTTTTGTGGGCAAATGAAAACTTGCAAGAGATGCTTGCGCCAGATCTGACAGCAGAATATGCTTTGCAGGAAGTTTTACCACTGGTGGAAAAGCTGCCCAATGGCAAGATGACAACTAACAATCCTTACAATCCCAAGAATAAAGATGGCCAGGTAAGCTTGTTTGGCTAATGCCCCCGGCAGGATTTGAACCTGCGACCTATAGTTCTTTCGCATTGATGCGGATACGAAACTATCGCTCCACCGGACTGAGCTTCAGAGGCGTAAGGTTTAAGTTTTATGGTTTGTTTTAAAGCTTAATGTTTGCCGATTCTGTGTATCGAGTTCTTAGGAAAGTTCCTAGAGGTAGAGTAACCGCGTACAACGCCATTGCCAGAGCGATTGGAAATCCAAAGGCTGCAAGAGCTGTGGGGAATGCCCTAAATAGAAATCCGTATGCTCCCGTTGTACCCTGCCACAGAGTTGTGAAATCCTCAGGAGAGATGGGGGGTTTTGCTTCTGGCGCTAGGAAGAAAGCCGAGCTTTTGAAGGCTGAAGGCGTTCCTGTTG
>DATEUM010000008.1:0-3650 GCA_035283085.1 Candidatus Nanoarchaeia archaeon | reverse complement strand
GCATCGACAATATAAAATATCGCGTTACCAGATCCTTTATGGCCGCATCTCTTTGTGGAATCTCGCCTTTCATCGGGAAATATTTTAGTGCATCTTCTAGTGCGTATATTATTTCCTGCTTTTTGTATGGAACTTTATCTGAAATAGAAAATTCCTTAACAATTTCCCCCGTTGCCATATCTTCCAGTGCTTCAGTCATGTTTTCACCCCCGCAAATATGTTTGCGTATGATTCTTTCACGATTGGCCTATCTTGCACGCCCAATCTTTTGAGCTCGCTGAGAACTTTAGCTTCTGTGCGCGCTTCTATTTCCACAAAATAAAGCGCGCCTTCTTTTCCAATGTCTTCAACAAAATTTTTATCATCGCCGTATAATTGGCAGCTTTTGTTTATCGTATCAGTGCAGATGTTCACAGGATCATAGCCGTGATAACTAAATTCTGTGCGTCGCGTATAATAATTTGAATAGAGTTCAAACCTCATGGCTTTCAAGAACTCCTCAAAACGTTCGGCATGGTATTTATTCATGTCAAATTCAATTTCCTCCCGAGAATTTACAGTCTGGCCGACATTCTGGCCCTTGTAAGTTACGCTAAACCAATCAAGCCTGTGCCAAGATCCCCTGGGCTCTCTTTCAAACCTAATTCTTACGAATTCTTCCCCTTGCATCCAGGGCGCTCCATAAACTCTATTGTTTTGCAAAAGAATTATCGGCACTCCTTTAATTTCCCGTGCCAGCCTGGTTTCTAGAGCCAGCATTTCCTGCTCATTTAGCAGTGCTATCTTCGCTTCAATTTCATTTGCCATGTTGTAAGTCCTTAAGGATGAATTCTATTCTCTGTTTGATGGAATCTTCCTTGTTGTCTGAGAATTTCGGCACTTTGGTGACAGGGAAGCCGTGGTCTTCATAGACTTCGCAAATCAGATTGTGGATTGCAAGGGCTTCTTCTGGATTCTCGTAACGGATGCCGTCCTTGGCAAAAGGTATAGGGTCTGGCGCATAGACTCTATCTATCTTCAGCAGCTTGACGTACTCTTCAAATTCTTGCGGCAAAGGCGCGCCATAGAAAATGCTGTGCCCTTTGCTGTCAAGCCCCGTGCGATCTCTTACATAACTCTGTGGAAGAGTCAGCTCTTTTTTCAATTCATCCTGGATTATCATTTTTTCAAGGAGCATCAATTGCTGCGTACTCGGTTTTGCATTGCTGTCAAGAGGCCACATCTCAATTTCCTGCAGATACGCAATCAGCGGCCTTGCAGACTCGTCAATTTTTGGAAAGCCAAGAATCATCGCCAGTTCGTTGACAATCGTGGACTTGCCGTTCGAAGCCCCTCCTGTTATGACTATTCGCATCTCAAATATACATAGAGTTGTACTAAATATGTCATTTATCGGCATTTTTATATACAAGGTGTTGTACTTAACTATAGGATGCTGGACAAGGCTACTATCAAGCAGATCAATGAATTTGTGCACCAAAAGCCCAGAACCGTACAGGAAATCTCCATACTTTTGCGGGTCAATTGGCGCACTGCTGACCGTTATGTTGAAAATATTGAGAAAGATGAAGGCACAATCAGCACAAGGACCTTCAGGGAAGGCACAAGAGGGGCATTGAAAGTTGTTTTCTGGAACCATTTTGAAAAGCTCGCAGCGAATGAGGCGCAGGAGCATTTGCTGCGACAAATAGAAAGCGGAAGGAGAAAGGATGACTTCTCGCCGTCGGAAATTTTCCAATTCGTAGACAAGAACAGGGGTAAAGTTGTCAAGATGCAGGAACACGAGTATAATTCCTACAAGAATTTGAAGAATTTCTTGGATCATCTCAAGGGAGCAAAACAGCAGGTATTGTTTTTCTCAGGAAATTTGACGTGGTCTAAATTAGCAGACCACGACAAGGAGATTTTGGAGGTTTTGGAAGGTTTGGCCAAAAAGAAAGTTAGCTCTAAGGTTTTAACGCGCGTAGAGCTTGCAGGGATTGACAGTTTAAAGAATATCCTAGCCATCAACAGCAGGGCAGGATGGGACGCAGTTGAAGTGCGGCATAAATATCAGCCGCTGCGTTGTACTATAATAGACAACAGTGTCGCTGTGCTGAAGGAAGTGTTGGAACCGGAGAAATATGCGCCAAACGAGCTGAAGGAGAAAACCTATTTGCTTTATTACATCTACGACCAGGAATGGATAGAGTTCCTTCAGAGAGCCTTCTGGCACCTCTACAAGCCCGCAGTGAGCGCAAAAAGGCGCCTAGAGGTAATGAAGCCTGTTTTTCACACTTATTGAGAGCAACGAAGCTTTATTATTGCCGTTTTTGTTGTTTGTAATGTATGGCTGTTGTATCTGATGCATCTTTTAAGAGTGTCAAAAAGCGCGTCAATAATTTGGAGGGTGATTTAAAGGGATTGGACAAGGACCTTTCAAAAGAGCACGACAAGGATCTTGACAAGTTATCAAAACAAATTTCAAAGCTTACAAGAGAAATCGAAGCATTGAGGAAAATGCAATCTGCGGAAAAAAAAGCTGTGAGGCAGGACTTTCAGTTTGCATCCAGCAGGGACACAGAATTGGGAAGGAGAATAAAGGATTTAGGCAGGGCGCAGACTGCCCTGCAAACTAAAATCGAAGTTGTTTCAGACACTTTAGTTCAGCTTGACAATCGCATGGCAAATGTAGAAGCTGCCTGGAACCCCTCTGTTTTGAAACAGATTGTCGGAAATATGGAGAGTTTTTCCAGGGCAATAAACTCTCTGGAGAAACATTCTGCCTCAACATTGAAAAATATTGAGAGGACAAACAACGGAGTCCTTGCGATAGCAAGGCACGCCAAAGATATCGAGGCCGAGCACGTTGATGCAAAGATTGCAGCCACAGAATTGGCTGACAAGACAGAGCATCTTAATGAAACTGTCAAGCAATTTTTCAAGCAGACAGAGGCTGTCAACAGCAGGCTTGATGCAAACATGTCTGTGCTGAATGAGATAACAAATACGATACAGCTGATGAAAAACCGCCTTGATGCGTCTGAGCAGAGGGCAATGACTGTCGCACAATTGCGGGAAATGATGGATGAAGCAAACAAGTATCTAGAGCAGCTGGCGCAGAGGATGGCGTATCTGGAAAAGATAACTGCTAAGACAATAGTAATTGAATAATTCTAGTGGGCCCTCCCAGATTCGAACTGGGGACCTTTCGTCTGTGAAACGAACGTCATGCCGCTAGACCAAGGGCCCAATTTGGACGAGGGAATCTCTCATCATAGGGCTTCGCAGAGGTCTGAGAGATTTCTGCGCTCACCCAAGCACAAGACTTACCCCAGTTGTCTAGAAGAAAGCGCTTAGATGTTTTTTAACAGTTGCTTTCGTTTTCTCGTGCGCATTCTTGACGTTCCTCCCGATGTCCTTGTGCGCCTTCTTTATGTGGCGCACCTTCTTGTCAAAGGATTCCTTCAAGTACTGCACTCCGAATACCAAAGCGAGCGCCAGGAATAAAAGGCCGAGGCCTTTGTAAATTCCATAGGCGTAAATTGCTGCTGAGGAAAACTCCATAGGCTGCAGAGAGATTACCAATTTCGATAGTGCAGGAATAACTATAATTTCATCCGGCAGAGGCATCAGCAAAAATATTGCTGCAGCGGAAAAAGTGGTTGCCA
>DATEUM010000007.1:0-10080 GCA_035283085.1 Candidatus Nanoarchaeia archaeon | reverse complement strand
AGTGGCCATTATTGTAAGTACATGATTTACAGCATCAAAATCAGTCCCAGTCACTTCTACTAGAATGTTTTTTGTGTTCTCATCAACTTTGCCAAGGTCTGCAGAGTTGATTATTGGCGGCATGCTAAGGACTTTTCCATCCGCATCCAGGAAAATAGGATATTCATCCAAATCTTTGAGAATATTTCCGTACTCCTGCCCCTTCGGATGGCTTTTGAGGATTTCGTGCGGCGATAATTTCTTGGCAGATCCCAAGGGCGTGAAAGGATTTTCATGCTGCTGCGTTACAGAATATTTGAGAGGGAATTTCAGCAGGTCAAAGTTATACATGCCAATAGAGGTTTTTCTGCGATTCCTGCCATAAGTTGTATCTATTTTGTCCTGCAGTTGCATCAGCTGCTTGATTATTTCATCAGAGAGCTTAATTCCCTTGACAACAACACAGGCAATGAAAGGCCTGATGCCTTTCAGCTTTGTGTTGACAAAAACCTTGAAGTCTGATTTTTCTGCCTTGTAATCCTTGGCTCCGCGCTCAACTCCGAGCGAGCCTCTAAGTTCTCTGGCAATTCCTTCTGGGCACCATAATTCCGGCCTGTTGCTGTCTGCAAGGCTTATTTGCAGCAAGTCGCCGTCCCAAGACTCTATCTCGCCTTTAACACAATGCAAAAGCTCAGTAAATTCATCAGCATTGTCAGGCAAGTCCTTGCCCACTAGCTTCTGCAAGTCTGTAAAGCTGACTTCAATAGTTGGCATCAGCAAAGCCCTCCAGAAATTTGTGCGCCGGCGCCGAGAAATCCACCTCTCACGAGAGGATTTGAACTCGGAAGGCCGGTTAAAGCCCCCACTCTTGAGGTGGGTGCAGTACCTGGTTGTGCCACGCCGGCTTTGCACAAAAGCTTTATATATTTGAAATTGCCATATGTAATTAAGTGCCGGTTAAAGCATAATGTGGTATGGTTGTGCCACGTTATTTTTTCTAATTTCATGCAATTTATCATAATTTTGCCTCCCTGAGGTGCTGGATGTCCTGGCTGAACAATTGCCTGATGTCAGAAATATTTTCTTTCATCATGAACAACCGGTCTATACCTAAGCCCCATGCCAGCACTGGAACTTTTATTCCAAGAGGTTCTGTAACCTCTGGGCGAAGAACTCCGGCACCGCCGATTTCTATCCACCTTTTCAATGAAGGGTGCCAGAAAAACCCTTCAACAGAGGGCTCTGTGAATGGGAAATATCCTGGCCGAAAATGAAACTTGTCAGAGCCAGTGAACTTCTTCATAAAATCAGCAAGCAATCCCAATAAATGCTTGAATGTCAATCCATCGCCGAGAACTATGCCTTCGCACTGGTTGAATTCTACAAGATGCGTCGCATCAAGTTTCTCTGGCCTGTAATTCCTGTCTACAGAGAAATATGCGCCAGGAATGTTTGGCTTGTTAGCAAGTGTTCGCGCAGAAACTGCAGTTGTCTGTGACCTCAACAACAATCTAGTGGCCGCAGATTCATCAAATTTGTATTGCCAGCCCTTGCTCCCTGTTTTGCCGCCGTTCTCATGAGTTGCCTTGATTGCTTTTAACAAATCTTTTTCTGTAACTTTTCCTTCCTTAGGGCTTTTCACATAGTATAAGTCTTGTATGCCTCTGGCAGGATGGTCCTGCGGCATGTACAGGGCATCATTGTTCCAGAAGCTCAGCTCAACAAGAGGGCCTGACATCTCTTCAAATCCCATAGCTGTTAATTCATCCCTGGCTTCATCCAGAAATTTCAGGTAAGACTGCTTCTTGCCAGGCCAGAGTTTAGGCACAGGTGATGTGATATCATACCTGCGGAAAGCCGCAGATTTCCAAGCCCCTGATTTTATTATGTCTGAAGTCAAGGCCCCTATGCGCGCTTCAGCTGTGACAGAGTCTGCAACTTTAATGCCAAAATCAGTGGTTGAAAGTTCCCGCTGTTTCCTTTCTGTTTTAGTTACAAGACCCCGCTTCTTCAATTCGTCAAAGGCAAACTGGTTCTCTCCAGATAATTCCTCATAGGGAATCTCTTCTTTGGAGGCGAGTTTTTTCAGGAAAAGCTCTTCAGATGTGCTCGTGTTAAGATATTCCTTCTTAACAAGTTTCACCTTGCCATCCTCAAGCGTGACAACGCCTTTCTTCTTCCAGCGTCCCAATGAGAAAAGGGTTTCCTGCTTGTCCAGATTCATCAGCTTGGCTATGTCTTCCGTGTTTTTTGGCGAAACATCAATCGCCATAAGGAATTTCCTTTCAGGCAGCTTGTCAGATGCATATTTCTGGCCTAATTTATCCAGACGGACAGAGAAATGGGTGTGCTCTTTTACAGTAATTAGGCCTTTGTTCTGCAGCCACAAGCTCGCTCTGTTGATAGAAGACAAATCCAGGGAGGTTTTCTTTTGGAGCTCTTCGGTAGATAATGGTGTCTTCTTCAGCGCTTTAAGGACAACTATCTCTGCATCCTGCAGAGCTTCAGCAATCTTTCTGGCCTCCATATATCCATAAACATAAAGGCAGTTTAAAATGTTTCTGACTTATGTGTTAGCTCTTAACATCCGGCCTTGCAAAAAAAGGCTGCACAATCATAAGATTTTCCCTCGTCAGCGCCTTGTTTTACCCTGGTGCCATATGGAAAACCTTTATATACCAAAATGACAACTAAAAACCAGCTAGCAGTTGTCTACAGGGTGCAAGACAGTGCAATAGCGGCGACAGTGAATAGGAATGGCAGCAACAGATATTAGCTCAGCAGAAGTGCAAGTTTCCCCTGAAAGTTCTTATGTACGCTCACAACTTTTAGCAAGATTGCGTGCACCTAATCCGAATCTAGACTCAGTGCAGCAGAAATTCTTGCTCGACACAGCCAAAACACTAGAAGGCTTTGGCGGCCTCGATGAAATAGTTCCGGGAGAAGACCTCGCAACAGCCTCAGCAGAAACAGTGCTGGGCTATAATGGACAAGCCCAACACATACTCAATACTTACGAAAGTATCGTTGATTCCTTGCCATTAAAACCTGCATTTGCGCAAGACGCTAAAACACAATTCCAACCTGCAGTTGAGCGTTCATACGCTCGTTACCTGGAAGCGCTGCAAAAAGCAAATTTTTACTCTAATTAAGGTTTCAAGAGCGCTTCTGGCAGTTCTGCTTCTTCAAATGCCTTGATGTCCTTCTTTGTGTTCACAGTTTTCCAGAATCCGGTATGCCTGTGAATTTTTAGCCTGATTTTTGGGAAGACATCATACTCCAGGCTTCCTTTGTCCGGTGCTATCGATAGGAATTGCTTCCTATCAAGGCAGTACCAGCCCATGCTGACCCACATATTCTTAATCAAAGGCTTTTCCTCGTAATTCTTGACGTAGTTATTTTCTTCCAGCACAATCGCAAACGGCAGCTGTGGGTTTGCAACGCATATGGTATTTTCACCAGTCTCCAGCTTGTCAAGGTCAACGTTCGCAATGTCATCTGCGTTAAGAACCAGCACAAAATCAGAGGTTGCTCTCTTCAGCGCCAGTTTGAGAGCGCCAGCAGTCCCTAAAGGCTCGTGTTCTATAGAAAACTCAATTGGAAGATTTGGGTAAGCTGTCTTTGCAAAATTAATAATTTCATCAGCCGCGTATCCCAAGGCAAGAATTATTTTGCCTGCCTTTTTAGAGTTCAATAAATAATCAAGCTGGTAAGAAATTATTGGTTTTCCTTTAAGGGAAACAAGAGCTTTTGGCAATTCTGATTCCAATCTACTTCCCTGACCGCCAGCAAGAAGCACAACGTCCATCAAGCTACTCCATAAAGAAATTATTTAAGGATTGTGAGTGGGCCCGGGATGACTTTCAAGCCTGAAAGCCAGCGAAATCCGCAGGATTTCAGCGCGTTTGAACATCCGACCTCTGCCTTATCAGAGCAGCGCTATATACCCGCCGAGCAAGCAGAGCCACGCTCCGCGTGCTGAGGTGCCGGGCTAAGCTACGGGCCCATAGATTAGACTTCAAAAATCGCATTAAAAAGATTATGCCCATAACAAAAATAAAAGAAAAAGAACACAATCTGAAACTCTATGAGTTTCAGCTGTGCCTCACCCTTACGGGTTTCGGAAAACCAAAGAGCAAGTTTATTTGCTCTTCGCCAGCTTCCAAATTGCTATCAGTGCTACGACGACTGCTGCAGGCGCCACTAAGGCTACGATGTAACCCAGTATATTGGCCAGCATTCCTCCAATCAGAGGTATCAGCGAGAAGCCGCTTGCTGCTACTATCAGTGCTACTGATGCGAGCAGAAAATCCCGGACTTCTCCAGCAGTTATGTTCAACAGCCCTACTACAAGGCCTATCAAAGCCAGCAAAGCAGCTATGGGCCCTGAGCTCGGCCATATCAGGCCAAGGACTATTGCCAAAAGTACGCCTAGCAAAAACAGCCAGTCACCTAACTTACTCATCATTTTCATGGCTACCATTTTGCCTCTATCATTACTCACCAGGGAGTTAAATATAAACCTTTATTGAAAAAATTTCAATAGAGCAAAAGGATAGTGGACCGGAGGGGATTCGCACCCCTGGCCTCTCGCTTGCGAAGCGAGCGATCTTTAGCACCTTGACGGAACTGCTGATCTACCGGCCCAATAATGCGCTTTCACGCATACAAAGGCATTTAATCCTGTGTTTTTAAGTCTTAATGACCAAAGCCTTTCGGCATTTGGCATCTTTTAGATATGGCAGCGGTGACATTTTATGTCAATGTTAGAAAATGCGGTGCTTTAGTTGAGGTATTGACATAAAATGTCAGAAGAGATTATCTTCTTGGGGTCAGGCGGGGGCCGCATAGTCCTATCTACGCAGATTGTCGGCACCGGCGGCTTTGTCATTAAAGCCGCAGATTATCAAATTTGGGTGGACCCTGGAGAGGGAGCTCTTGTAAGGGCCCATAACAAGGTAAAGGCCTCTGACACAGACATTCTGTATGTTACTCATCACCATCTTGACCACGCCAATGATGTCAATGCCGTCATTGACGCTATGACAATCGGCGGCGAAAGAAAGAAAGGCGTCTTGATAGGAACTGAAACTGTTGTGCACGGAAAAGACAATGAAAGCCCGTCAGTGAGCAATTTCTACAAGAGCTTCCTGCAGGAATTCTATCCTGTAAAACCAGGAGATAAGGTAAAAATCGGGGACTTGACTTTTGAGGCCACGCCGACAAAGCATGACTGCGAGGCAAACGGCTTGAAACTGCATACTCCGACCAGAGTAATCGGTTATACCGGAAATACCTCGCCATTTCCAGAATTAACTGAATTTTTCCAGAACTGCGATGTCCTGATTGTTGACGTGTTGCGTCCCGGAGAGGAGAGATGGCCGACACATTTCTGCTCTACAGACGCTGTTGAATTTTTCAAGGCAACAAAACCAAAGCTCGGAATAATATCACACTTCGGCCTCAAAGCCCTCAGGGCAAACCCAGTCTGGGAGGCGCGAGACATAGCAAACAAATCGGGAGTAAAGGTATTTGCGGCAAGGGAAGGGCTTAAGGTAGATTTAAAATCCTTATTTGTCAGTTAATCCTTATAAAATGTTATTCTATCAGACCTGCCTTCTCCAACTTCCAGGTTTGGCCCATCCAGCATTACTGTTGTGTAGAAAAGCATTGAGATTGGGACTTCCTTGCCGGCGTCTTCCATTACCTTTTCCAAATCGTGCCCGTGAGCAAGAACTCTTGGCTGGCTGAAATTTTCCTTATCCTCCAAAGGCGCATGCTTCACAATGAAAGCATAGCCGCCGTCATTCCTTTCCAGTCTATATTCAAATATTCCTTTCATTTTCAAGCCTCTGTTCGT
Source organism: Candidatus Nanoarchaeia archaeon (assembly GCA_035283085.1). GTDB lineage: Archaea > Nanobdellota > Nanobdellia > UBA10117 > UBA10117 > DATEUM01. The sequence goes on along the minus strand of DATEUM010000007.1, from coordinate 4,241 downwards.
GAGCTAGTTTGCGGTCTATACTCAAATTTGAAGGTTTCCCCTACTGCCCATTCCCAATCTTTAACAACATCACCAAGTTTTAGCAAAGCCCTTTTTGCTTTCTCAGGAAACGAAATTTTCTTCTTATCAGCATTCTGTTCAGCTTTCTTTATCATGGTTTCTAAGTCATAGTCATAACTTTTTAGCGAAGGTTTTGTCATTAAAGGCTTGGCAGTCAGCAGCACAGGTTCGCTTCCTGGAGCAGTGACATAAACACCAAAGTGCAAGAAACCTCCTTCTGGATGCTCTTTGTAAGTAATTTCTACACTGTAACTTGGATGTTGTTCGCTCATACGATAAATTAGGATGATAGTTTCAAAAGGCTTACCCTGTCCAACCTTTGGAATCTCGGCTATGTAAAGCTCAAGCATAAGTGAGCGCAATCTTAAGAGGCCCATGATGTTTAGAGATTACACAGTCTAGGCCTACATGGTTTCAGAAAGAATATCCTCATTTGTCAGCAAGTGCACCAAAGGAACAGGAAACTCGCCGTCGCCGCGCTTCACCACGACTGCGCATTGAATGATTTCAGCCCCGACTTCAGAAATCTTTCCCATAACCTTCCTAAGGCTTCCGCCAGTCGTGAAAACATCATCAACAGCCAGGCCTTTCTCGCCTTTCGATGGTATGTAACCATCTAACCAGCCGCCTTTGCCGTGGTCTTTTGGCTTGTCGCGAACCATTGTCATTTTCAAATTGTAATTATCGCGGAAAGAAGTTGCCAAAGAGATTCCGCCATATCCTTTTGCAGCAACAAAATCAACATCGTGCCGCACAAGTGGCCAGAGGCCCTCATGTATCTTTCTGGCAATAACAGGATAGCCATAAGCCTTCTTTATGTCAAAGTAGTAATCAGATTTGGCGCCGCTCGCCAGTATTACAGGCTCCCTGTAGAGTGCGCCGATTTCTTTCAATTTTGCAACAAGCTCGCGCATATAGAAAATAGTGATAATAGTTTGAAAAGTCTATTGCTGAATGTAATCGAGATACTGTTCCCAGCGGCGGCTAGCACTATCGCCCACCTCAAGCTCTTTGCTGTCCCCTACAATCAAATCTGACAAGCCGGCGGGAAGCTCCTTTACCAGGTCTTCCAACTCCTGGCTGCTGGCGTATAGCTTAAGCTCTGCCTTGCGCAATTCAGCGCCAAATGGCGCATAATAGTATGATAACTTGTATACTTCTTGCGTTCTTATAAGCACTTTTATCAGGATAAACTTATATTGTCCTTGGCTTAATTTTAGTTTTCCCTGTTGCGGCGGCTCGTTTTGCATGGCCAAACTTATTTGGTAAGTTTTAAGAAAGTATCATTCCTGATTTAATTGCACATGGCAACTGCACTTGAAAGGATGCCTCTAAGTGAACTTGAAAACCTTGTTACAACACATGTGAAAAAATGCCGAAGATTGGCTAATATCGCTGCTGGTACAGCTGAATTGCTGGGTAATGAGTATCATTCCAAGTCTTACCCCAGGTGCACGTCTCTGTCAGGCTATATTCTGAACGGATTTCAGGGCATGAGATTATATCATGGGATGCGCGTTGACGGTACCTACAGCAATTATAACATAGAATATGAAGGCAGAACTGTCCTCAAGCTAAAGCGTTTTTGGACAGAAGGTGAACGAATCAAGGTTTATGCATACAGGCCAGGGGACTGGGAATCTAAACTTGAAGTGCTGAATAAAATGCCTGAAGGAACAGTAAAGGAGATTTACAAAAGGGAATTAGACGGGTGTATTGAACAAAAGACAAAAATTGTGGAAGCCAAAGTTGAAAAATTGAGGCAGACCAAAAAAGATGTTGAAAGAAGAAAAGAACTGTTAGCTAAAGCAAAAGAGTTGGGTCTAGCCAAACTGATAAGACCATCTTACCATCTCTAAGAAGCTACAAACCTTTTTATTTAACCGCTTGCATTTGCTGGCTGCAGATTAGCTCGGCGGAGGCTGCTGCACTTACTGATATTATGCGCCGGCTGCGAAACTTTTTGCGGCCGGCAATCCGCCACACTTTTACTGGGTTAAGTTTCAAGGCTTGAGAGAGCAAGAACTTTGTCTGGGCATTAGAGTTTCCCCAGCAAATAAGCCTTAGTCAATTTTAAAAACACCCATACGCTGTTCTGTGTATGGCACTATCTGCTAAACCTGACTTCCATGCCATTGACAAGAAATGGCAGAAGTTCTGGCATGACAAGAACATCTATTCTTTTGACAAGAAGTCTAAGAAGCCAATCTATTCGATTGATACTCCGCCGCCATACATCTCAGGTTACTTGCATATGGGCCACGGGGTTTCTTACACAGGCTTCGAATTCATTGCCAGATACAAGAGGATGACTGGCCACAATGTTTTCTTTCCCATAGGTTTTGATGACAATGGTCATCCTACAGAAAGATATGTTGAGCAGAAATACAAAATAAAGTCAACAGATGTTTCGAGAGAAAAGTTCATTGAGCTTTGCTTGAAAGAAACAAAGGAGCTGACAAAAGTTGCCAAGGAACAATTGACAAGGTTAGGGCACAGCTATGATTGGAACTTGTTTTACAGCACAATAAGCCCTGAGGCAATAAAGGTTGCACAGCAATCCTTCATTGACTTGCACTCCAAAAATCTGGTTTACAGGACTGAGCAGCCAGCCCTGTTCTGCGTTCACGACCAGACCGCATTGTCGCAGGCAGATGTAGAGGATGAGGCTCGCGATACAATGCTTAATTACATTGATTTTGGCATTGCAGCAGGCAAGGAGAAGATACAGATTGCAACAACAAGGCCAGAATTATTGCCTGCTTGTGTCGCAATTCTTGTGCACCCTGACGATAAGAGATACAAAAAACTTGTAGGGAAAAATGCAGTAGTTCCAATATTAGAACAAAAAGTTCCAATCCTTAAGGATGAAAAAGTCGTGCAAGAGTTCGGGACTGGCGCAGTCATGGTGTGCACGTTTGGTGATAAAACTGATTACGATTGGTGGAAGACTCACAAACTACCCCTTAAGATAGTATTAACAAAGAACGGCACGCTCAACGAGCTTGCAGGTAAGTTCTCAGGTTTGCATTACAAAAAAGCAAGAGAGGCAATAATTGAACAACTTAAGAGCGACAAGGCACTGGTAAAGCAGGAAAAACTGAAGCAAACTGTTGGCGTCTGCTGGCGATGCAAGAACCCAGTAGAATTCCTGCCAACAGAGCAATGGGTTGCAAAAGTCTTGCAATTCAAGAATGACCTTTTGCAGCTTGGAAACAAAGTTAAATGGTATCCCGAATACCATAAACAAAGGTTTGAGAATTGGGTTAACGGATTGCAATGGGACTGGACCATTTCGAGGCAAAGGCATTACGGAGTTCCGATGCCAGTCTGGTACTGCAAATCCTGCGGCTATGATATTCTTGCAGGCGAGAAAGACCTTCCAGTCTATCCTTTCAAGGACAAGCCTTCTGTAAAGCAGTGTCCCAAATGCAAATCCAAGGAATTCGAGCCAGAACTGGATGTTTTTGACACGTGGTTTACATCCTCATTGACACCGCAAATAGCGTGCGGTTTTGATAAAGACTCGATACCATTTGATTTGCGGCCGCAAGGCTATGAGATAATACGCACTTGGCTTTTCTACACTCTTTACAAGAGTTTTGCGCATTTCAAGCAGGCTCCGTGGAAAAATGCTATGATTAATGGCATGACTTTGGATCCGCAGGGAAAAGCCATGCACAAATCCGCTGGCAATGTTATTAATCCGATGGATTTGGTGGACAAATATGGCTCAGACGCCTTGCGATATTTTGCATCCACTGTTAATGTTGGCGAAGATGCACCATTCCAGGAAAAAGAGCTGCAGCACAGCCAGCGTTTGATGATAAAACTCTGGAACGTCGCGAAATTTGCCGAGCTGTGGAAGATCAAGCCAAAGAAATTCAAGCCAGATAATGCAATTGACAGCTGGATATCTTCAAGATTAAGTCAAATAGCGAAATCTTACAGGGAAAATTTTGACAACTACAATGCAGTTTCAGCCAGAAGAGAGCTGGAAAACTTTTTCTGGCAAGAGTACTGTGATTATTATCTGGAGATGATCAAGCACAGGCTTTATGGCGATAACAAGGCAGAGAAAGAGTCCGCAGAGCAGACCCTTTACAGCACTTTCCACAAAATCCTGCAGATGTTTGCAGTATTTTTACCTCACATTACTGAGGAGATTTACCAAGAGCTCT
>DATEUM010000006.1:0-3398 GCA_035283085.1 Candidatus Nanoarchaeia archaeon | reverse complement strand
CCTGTAGCTTCAAGAGTAATAAAACAGATGCTTGTTGCTCTGTACAAAAGTTATTAGTAAATTGGCTCTTCAAGGTTTTCTGTTGCAGCCCTGAATCTTTCATAAGCTGCTGCAGCCATGTCTTTTGCAGGAAAGTCAGCGATGTTGCTGCGCGCTATTTTCTCAAGCGCACTCTTGATGTCGCTGTTTTCAAGGCCTGCGTTGCGGACGTCAAAGAGTACAGAGTTTTCAAAGCTGTCGTAGCGGAATATTTGCACCGGCGTTTCCTTGCCGTTGGTGTATTCTATAGAAATGCCGCGCACGCTGTCAATTTGAGCTTTCATCACGCCATTCTTGTAGTCAAAAGTCATGCCGATTGATTCCATTTTATGCGATTAAATATACTCTTAGGTTGAGAAGCTCTTTCATTAAATGGAGATTCTGCCAAAGCATAAGGAGAAAGTTGAAAGTTATCACTTCTTATCTCCAAAAAATATGCTTTCTATTCCGGGCGTCTTTTGCGTCTTGACGCTTTCCCTGGCAGCTTCATTTGTGTTGCCGTATTTCCATTGTGCATTGTCGTGCTGCCATTCAAGGTATTCTGGCATGCCATCAGGAATCGTGGCGTGGCCATTTGCATTGCCGTCACGGTATTTGCCCAGGCTGAATGAAGACTTTTTCAGGATTAAGGTGTAGCCCGCCCTCAATTTTTCTATTGCGTTTTCTTTTGGCGTGTAAGCTGCCATTATGCCCTGCCTCCGTTTGATTTTGAGTGTCCGTTCAATCTTGCTGACAAGTTATCGTGTGCCATAGTAAGGGCATTGACTGCCCATTCGTCAGCGCCATTGGTTTCTGCCTTTTCCCTCGCGATATCAAGGCAGCTTGCTATGTCCAGCATCTTGTCGTAGGGCGCCTTTATTGTCATTTCAGTTATTTTATCTGCAAATATTTCAACATACAAGTCCCAGTTTATACTTTCAGTTTTCTTTATTTCTACAACGACGCGCGGGGCTTCCTTGTAAACCATGACGAAACGGCCCCAGCCGCCGTCATATTTGTAGCTATCCTTTGGTGTGAAAGTTGCGCCGTTGTATCCGCTGTAGTGCGGCTCTGTGTCCGTGTGCCTGGTAGCTGTTTTATGTTTCTGTCCCATCTAGTTCAATCTCCTTGTAAGATTTTTTCCAGAATAGAAATCAACAATTGCAGCAAGGGTTTCCTTGTCTTCAGCAGGGATTACTTCTGTGCCCTTCACATCTTCATATGCCAGCTTGAAGACTGTAGGCATCTTTTCCTTGTGATCCTGATTTTTATAATTTATAGAAGGCTCGCCGCCGGAAACAAGCGCGTGGCAAAGGTTTTCATGCGAACCCTCCAGGCAAACGTCAATAGAATTATAGTAGGTATATACCTTGTAATTGGTCCCACTTACATTTACTTTAATCTGGAAAGACGTCCTGATTGGTCTTTTCTCATGCTCCTGATTAGAGTGCATAACTTTTTCTAAGAGAAATGGGTTTAAAAGAGTTACGAAATATAATAGTTCCTCGATAGGAAGTATCACAGAACGAAATACTTATATAACTTTGCACATTGAGGGAAAACATGAAAATTATTCAAACCAAGGCAAAAGACGGCTTGGAATTGCCGATACTGAGGCTCGAAAGGACAATCTACGCCGAGCCCAGGGCAATCGCAACAAGGATTGGCGGATCTCCGATACCGCTGGAAAAACTCGCGAAAGGTTACTATAAAATCCCCATAATACCAAAACCACTGCAGTGGCTTGACTTGGTCACAGTCACGGCTTGCACGTCGCATGTCCTGGAAGAGCCGTTGTTTTATGCCGCAGCAGTTTCAGAGCTCAAGCATGCTGATTTTTACCCAGAACATTCCCCGGAACTGATGGCGCCAAACTGCGTGGACCCATTAGGGGAAAATTCTGGTGCCAAATTCCACCACTATCTCGCTGATTGCACGGTCCAAGCAGGCACCTTGGAATTAATAACAAAGTACGAGGAAATACCAAAGCTGCGCGGCGCCAGGGAAGAGCACAAGGAAGTTTTGAGTGAAATTTTGAAGTTGCTGAAAGAAAATTACAGTCCTTCAGATAAGCTGACATACTTTCCCCACGCAGTTGTCAGCCGGACCGCAGTATTTCGCGCGGAATACGAGTGGCTTGCGCAAAAACAAATTCGGGAAGAAACTTCCGGTTACATCAGATAAGTTGAGATTCTTTGGACGTCGATGTTAAGTCTCAACTTTTAGGGAGCGCAAACTGAACCCATTTGAACATGCTCTTTCTGAAGCAGCTCTGATGTTGAGAGATTCCAAAAGTCAGCAGAGCATATCAAAAAAAGAAGGGAGAATTATTTCTCCATTCCAACAATCTGAAATCCTCCAAGTTTCATGCCATTTTGGGTGCGGCATTAAATTTGGCAAGCGATGTGTCCCTCAACTTATGTGGGACACAGCGAGGATTTCAAGCCTCAGACTGATTCAAGTGCAGCAGCAATCTCTTTCAAGATTTCCGGCTCTTTCGGCAGTGCTATTGATTGCCTGAATCTCTTGCCGCCACCCTCGGGCATGAAAAAGCCCTTTGATATGGCCACAAACTCGTTCTCGCCCTCGTCAGATTTTGCAATCTTGCGGGCAACTTCTATAAAGGAATTCCTTCCAAACTTAATCTCTTTCGCTTCCAGTGTCTGGTATTCAACTCTTGCCATTGTGTATCACATTTCTCCAAGTCCAATTTGTATTGGTGTAATCTCACCAAATAGAAGAGATTTATAAGGTTTTGTTTAGGAAGAGTATAAGGTTAATTATGCTTCAGAGCCGAACTTTAACTTGTAGAGCTCTTCGGCATACATGCACATTAGGTTATTTGGGCCCAGAGTCTCGCGCAAATATTCCAGTGCTTTTGCTGCTTTTGGCTTGTCTTCCTTCATCACAGTGTCAATAATAACTGGGAAGGCGTCATAATCGCTTTCTCTGAAAGCTGTGTCTATGCGCTTCAGATATCTTCCAATTCCATTGCTTTTTCAACGGTTTTCATGAGCTTTAAGTCTGTGTTTCCTTTATAAATGTTACTATATGGAAAACATTTATAAAGCCTATATCTCCTATATCCAATTATGGCAAACCCGATGGGGCGCATGAGCGCGAATGAGTTACTGCGGCAGGCTGAAGAGAAAAAAGTTTTGTCGGGAAAAGCGCCTGCAGAAGTCGACCTGCTTGACGAATCTGTTTTTACGCCAGAGCAAAGGAAAAGGCGGGAAGAATTCACTGCAGAACTGCACAAACCATTTCCAGAGCCCTGGGACGCTGCTGAAAGGGTCAGGAAATTTATATCGCAGCAGAAATACGAGCCGGCAAAGATGCTGGTAGACCAGATATTGTCCGGCAACCAGCCCCAAAAATGG
>DATEUM010000005.1:0-3962 GCA_035283085.1 Candidatus Nanoarchaeia archaeon | reverse complement strand
CCCCGACCCGTTTCAATTCAGAAATAAATTCCTTTACGGTCAGGACAAGGCTTGAAACAGACTCCTGCGACTTGATATTGGTCTCTATGAGCTTTTTTAATATCTTATCAGAACTAGCAGAGGCCATCAATAGACTTCAATATGTGATGTTTTAAGACTTAGTAGTCACTTAATAGGGAAACACAATATTCTGTTAAGACTTACCTAATAATCGCCTTCGCCCATGCCGCCAGGCGGCATTCCCATCTGCGGAGATTTTGACAGCTTGCCTGCTGCTATCACGTCGTCAATGCGGAGAAGCATCATTGCAACTTCGCTTGCCGATTTGATTGCCTGTGTCTTTATTTTCAAAGGCTCGATGACGCCTTTGACCCACATATCCTCTGACTTTCCTGAAAATACATCAAGGCCGTCCATCATGTTGCCCTTGTCGTGCCTTGCTTTTAGCTCTGTCAAAGTATCAATAGGGTCAAGGCCTGCATTTTCTGCCAAAGTCCTTGGTATGATTTCAAGGCTTTCAGAGAAAGCCTGCACTGCCAGTTGTTCCCTTCCGCTTAATGTTTCAGAATAATTCCTCAATTGCCTTGAGAGTTCTATTTCAACAGCCCCGCCGCCTGCAACGCATTTTCCTACTGTCAGCGCAGCCGATAAATCTCCGACTGCGTCAGTAACAGCGCGCTCAACTTCTGCAACAACATGCTCTGTTCCACCTCTCAATAAAATTGTGACAGCTTTTGGGTTTTTGCATTTCTGGACAAATGTCATGGCTTCCTTGTGTAGTTTCTTTTCTTCAACGATTCCTGCAGCGCCAAGGTCTTCTTTTCTTAGATCATCAAGATTTGCGACTACCTTTGCCCCTGTCGCCTTGGCAAGGGATTCTATGTCAGATTGTTTCACACGTCGGGCTGCATATATCCCTTTTTTTGCAAGGTAATGCTGCGCCAAATCGTCTATGCCTTTCTGGCAGAAAACAACATTTGCCCCAGATGCAACAATCTTCTCTACCATTGATTTCAGCATCTGCTGTTCCTGATCCAAAAATGCCTGCAGCTGCTTGGGGTCATTTATCTGAATCTTTGCTTCTGTCTCGGTTTCCTTTATTTCCACAGCACAATCCAGCAAGGCAATTTTTGCATCCTTTATTGCGCGAGGCATGTCAGGATGCACCTTCTCCTTGTCTAAAACAACGCCTTCGATAAGTTCAGAATCATCAATGCCGCCGCCTTCCTTCTTTTCTATCTTTATGTCCTCTGTATCCAGGGAAATCGTATCTGAAATTTCTGTCAGGCGCAGGACTGCAGAGACAGCAATATCTGCGAGCTTTGTTCGAGCTATTTCAACATTCTTTCCCGTCATTGCGGTCATCGCAATCTTCATCAATGTGTCCCTGTCAGACGGAGAGACTGGCTTGCACAATTTCTGCAGGATTTCCTGCGATTTTTCAGCTGCTATCTGGTAGCCTTTTGCAATTACAGTAGGATGAACATCTTTGTCAAGAAGAGTTTCGGCATTTTTCAGCAATTCTCCCGCAAGTATTACAGCAGTTGTCGTGCCGTCGCCGACTTCATTTTCCTGCACTTTGGCAATCTCTACCATCATCTTGGCCGCAGGATGCTCGATTTCCATTTCGTCAAGAATTGTTACGCCATCATTGCTAATGATGACATCACCCATGCCATCGACCAGCATCTTGTCCATTCCCTTCGGGCCTAATGTTGTTCTTACTGTATCTGCAACAGCCCTTGCAGCTGCTATGTTGGCCTTCTGGGCAGACTTGCCAGTATTGCGGAGAGTGCCCTCAGGAAGAATGAATATCGGCTGCACTTGATTTCCTGACATTCGCAAACACCTCAAATTAGGGATTAAAAGCTTCAAAGAAGGCATTTAAGTTTTTCGTGTGGCCACAGCACACCATACTGGCAAGGGTTAAGTCTAAAGGTAAGAGCTTCTTCAACTTCAGCCCAGGCCTGATGATGAGAGATTTCTCAGTAAGAATTCACGGTACTGCTAGTAAGCTCCCCTGAGCTCTTTCCTTACGTCTGCCATAATTATTGCCACAACAAGGAGAACTACTGTTGCAAATGCCATGAAGAACATTGTCAGGCTGTCTATTGTTAGCGAAGTTATGACAGTCTGTTTTAATGCCGTGTTTATCAGCCAGAGCACCGATATGACCCATACAGCGAGCGTGATTACAAGAGTGGCCTCTATTAAATCAGGCTTGCTCGTCCTCGTAGGTCTCAAAACTGCCATACTCCACAAAAGGCTGGCGGGTATAAAAAGCTTGGTTACTCACATAAGATTACTAACAACTCAGGAATCTCTCATGCCCAGAGAGTGCAAACTGAAGTGGCCCTTATGTTAAGGCTTACAATCTGAACAAAGTTCAGATGTACGGGCGAACAAGTTCGCCGTACAACAAAATGCGATATTTTGTTTGTACAGCTGAAGCAGAGCTTCAGCTTGTAACCCTCAGGCGCCAGTTTCAAACACAAAAACCTTTTATTAGCCTCTACGTTAGTTAAGTCATGGCAAATGTCGCAGTATTAGTTTCAGACGAGCGCATACAGTATGACGGCCTTTTTGACCTCGGCGAGCTGTACAAGCACGCCTATAACTGGCTCGTCTGGCGCAAGTTTGATGTCAACGAGAAAAAATATTCTGAAAAGTCAAAAGGCCCTGTAAAGGACATCACCATAGAATGGGATATTATCAAAATCATCGATGAATACAGCGAATACAGCATGGCCATAAAATGGGAGCTCCGCGGCATAGGGGATGTTGACGTAAAGAAGGATTCTGGCACTGCGAAAATGCAGAAGGGAGAAGTCAGCATATGGATATCTGCCAGCGTGAAAACAGACAGGCAGGAATTCTGGACTCAGAATGCATTCATGTCATTCATGAGGACTTTCTATGACCGCTATTTGTACAGAAGCACATACGAAAAGCTCAGGGGCGACATGTGGAAAACAGCAATGTCCTTCAAGGAAGAAATGAAGTCCTTCTTGAACCTGTACAGGTACTAGTTATTTGCCATTAATTTCTCTTTTCTGTAAAGCCCGTACTCAGAAATTGCGAAAGCCAGGCCGATGCCAGTTGTTGCAGAGCCTGCTATGATATCTGCCAAACCACCATTGTCATAAAACAGCTTATAGAAAGACCATGCCCCGCCAGCAAAGAAAGCAGTCATTAAACCGATGTACAGAGGCCTGTATTTTGGAGAAGAAGCATCAAGATCAGTCATTCCTTTATAAACTCCCAAAAGGCTTTTAAATGTATACTTCTCTATACAGTTCAGTATAAGGAAATCATGCTTCACAAGCTTGAGGTGCTTAAAGCTCATATTCAAAAGCTGAACCGCAGCTTGCCTAATAAGGCAGTTGTGGTTGAAGGCAAAAACGACGTTTTAGCACTTAGAGGCCTACTGAAAGCCGACTTCTTCATACTCAACAAGTACAAAAGAAGTCTCTATGAGACTGCTGAGGTCCTTTCGTCAAGATATGGCAGCGCTTTATTGCTGCTCGACTCTGACAGGAAAGGCAAGGAATTGAGGAAAAAAATGAAATCATACTTGCAAATGCACGGGGTTTCGGTCCAGGAAGAGGAAAAGCTCCTGAGGCTGGCGCGTGTAAGGGCAGTTGAAGATCTCTCCTCAGCAGAATTAGTGCGGCTTCTTTGACACCATAAAGGAGATGATGGAAAATGGGTAAAATTAGCCCGGTAAGTATAAAGTACATAGTACATGCAAAGCTCGATTTAACAGGCGTAGCCGAAAGGCCTGATATCATTGGCGCAGTTTTTGGCCAGACAGAAGGTTTGTTAGGAAACGAACTGGAATTAAGGGAATTGCAAAAGTCCGGAAGGATCGGACGTATAGACGTTAATCTGCAGAGCTCTGCAGGCAAGACCACAGGAGAAATCCTCTTGCCTAGCGCAATGGGCAAGACAGAGACTGCAAT
>DATEUM010000004.1:0-7932 GCA_035283085.1 Candidatus Nanoarchaeia archaeon | reverse complement strand
GCCGATGAAATTTCCGCTTTCATCATCTACGCGCACGCCAATCGGCATCGAATATATGCCTGCGCTATCGTCAAACTCGACATCTCCTATGTAAGAACCATCACGCACTGCAGACTGCCACCACCCCTCGTCGCTTTGCTTGTAATCTGAAGTCTTGCCTGACTGTGCGATATTTGCGCCGTACTTGTTCGTCACAAAGATCTCGCCAAAAATCTTGAGATTGTGCGTTTCCTCGTAGAACTCTACCTTGCTTCTCAGCACCTCGGCAAGCTCGTTGTTAATAAGGCGCGACATAAATGGCGTTACTTGCGCCTTTGGCAAGGAAACCCATTCGGCATCGCGTGCATCTATAATGGTCTGCGGATTTTCCATTTGCGCGAATTCGCTGTTGGATTCTGCAAGTGCTGCGCGCGGCAGGTTGTCTGTTGCATATGCCTTAATCTCATCGCTCCGCAAGTCAATATTTGTATCGATTTCATTTATCAGGTATTGCGCCTCTGTTGCAGAGCCTTCACCGAAAGCTTCTATCAGATATCTCTGGCTCTCGTTTATCGCAAAAAAACCCACCACCCCGACAAGAGCAGCCACCAGGAGAAAGCCTATGATAAGCCTTGTGGCAATCCTCATAAGCCTTCACCTCTCAGCGCGCTTCCATTTCGTACAGCCTTTTCAAATTCATTTATCAACTCGAGATTCATACGACCACCTCGAACAATTTTTCCAGGACTTTCTGCACGTCTTCCTTTTTCAGGGTGCAGGGCTCTCCAGTTTTGATTTTTTTCAAGTCCTCTGCCTCTGTAGGGATTATTGGAACATTTTCAGGAAGCCTCATCAGCTTCCTTATTTCTTCAACAGGCAAGGCCTTTGGCAGGTTTGCCTTGTTTGCTACTACAATTACTGGCAAGTCATTCGCATTTGAAAGCTCGACCATTTCCTTTGCTCTCTTGAAATCACTCGGTTTTGTAGAATCAACTACAATAACAATGCCAAGGGCTTCTGAGCCAAGCATTTCCAAAATAGGGTCAAACCTTTCCTGGCCAGGAGTTCCAAACAAATCAGCCTCTATGCCCTTGTAATCAACGTGGCCGTGGTCCAGGGCAACAGTTGTCCCTAATCTGTTTACAGAAACTGCCCTTGTAGAAGCTGAATGTATGAACGAAGTCTTTCCAGCATGGTAAGGGCCTGTAACTAAAATTTTTGGGATGAAAACAACCACTCCGCCGGGCCTTATTATTTTGAACGGAACATCTTTTTTCTGGAAGGCCCAGGAGGCTTTTGCAACGCTGTAGTACTTCTGCACCATCACCTTCCTTTCTATGGACTTGAGCTCTATGACGCAGTCAAACAGCTCCTTTACTTTCCTGACAAAGCCATCAGGGTATGGCCATTCAGTGAACAGGAACACTGATGTTGCCCTGTGCCGTCTCGCATTCGCTATCAAATTTTTCAGGTTCGCCAGAATTTCCTTGGGGCTTTTTGCGCTGTCCAGCAAAGTGGACAAAGCGTCAAAAACAAGCAGTGTGTGATGGTCCTGCAATTCTGCAAGGGCTTCTGGCAATTTCACGTTTAGTGATTTCGCATCTGATGGATTTTCGCAATAGTACTTCGCGCCGGCTTTTGTTGATAGGAGTGCGGAATAAGCATCAAAGAACTCGAATGTGCCTTCTTCATTATAGCCCTGGATGTCCCAGCCGTACTCGGAAGCCAGCGCCCTTATTGCATCAGGGGACTTGTTATTGACCAGGTAAAGGCCCTTGTCGCCTGCCTTTAGCCTGTTGAACAAAGTCTGCAGGGCAAATTCCACATTTTCAACGCCTGGCTGGGCGCTGAGCAGGACTGTGCTGTATGTTTTAAAACCGCCGGACAAAGCATCGTCGAGCTTCGGAATGCCTGTTGCAACCATTGAGATATTGCTTTTCTCCAAGACCGTTTTATTCTTTCTTCCCAAACTTTTTCCAGATGTAATCATTTTCTCCTTCTGGTTGAGAATCTCCTTGCTCTGATAATGAAAAACAGCAAGACTGCGAGCGCGGCAAAAGCTGCTATTGGAAGCAGGCCGAAGGAGAGTGGCACTGGCTGTTTCACAGAAACTTCAATTGCCTGGCTTGCGGTCGCAGTGCTGTCAAAGACAACATAGCCCTCTATGGAATATTTGCCTGAAGCTTGCGGAGTGAAATAACTTGTGAGATTGGCTTGGCCGCCTGGCTGCACTGCAATCTTTTGGCTTTCAACATAGTCCACATTACTATCATGCCTGACAATAGCTTTCAGCTGCGCAAGGACTTCATTGCTGCCGGAATTCTGGAAAACACCTTTGATTTGCGAAGGCTTGCCAACTTCTGCTTCGCCTGCAGAGAATTGCAGAAGCTTTCCGCTTGCAGATTTGCCAAGGCTTACCTGCATTGTATCAGACCTTAGCAGCGAATCCTGCAGGTACGCAGATACTTTTGCTGTGTAAACATTGTTCGCCAAGCTTGAAGCATCAAGCTCCGTTCTAACAATGCTTGATTTGGTGGGCAATATGTTCTCTCCACTCTGTGCTTGAGAACTCAGGCCTCCAATTTCCAATACAATTCTTGGAGCGATTATGACATTGCCTGTATTTTCCACATCTGCTGTGGCGATGATTTTGCCGCCCTGGGAAAATACTTCCATGTTGTTTACCCGAGCCTGCAAAACCTGCGTTTCAGTCACTTCAATGGTAACAGATGTTGTTTTGGGACTGCCGACATAAGATGTGACAGCATCCTGGCGCGGCTCGTCATAAACTATGTATGCGGCGTAAGTCCCGGGCTTCGCATCAGCCGGCGGCTTTACAGTTACTGCAATATTTAATGGAGAATCTTTTGAGACATAGCCATTTGCAGGAGAAATTTCAATCCAATCCTCAGCAACGCCTGCAACAGTAATTGCGACATAAGATTTCAGGTCGTCAGATTGTATCTGCAAAGTTTTCTCTGCAAATCCGCCAGGAAGCACATTGGAAAATTTCAGCTCCTGTTCTGCTGTCAAGGCTTCTGCTGCAGAAAGAAACAGAAGGAGAACAAGGATAGAACTAATTATCGCTGTTGTTCTGGCAAACATAAACCTTTGACTGTAATGAAATTTATATTCTGTTTTTATACGACAAAGGATGGTGCAAGGATTATCCCAATGACAAAAGAGTTTTATTATCTACAAAAACGGGAAAAAGAAATTTTATAGCAATTCGGCTTTTGTTTTGAAAATGGATTTTGGCGCGATAAGCTTGTCCGCAGTTGGCTTTATCATTGCTGGGATCTTATTTTACTTCATCATAAGGATTACAAAAGGGAAGCTGCGCAAAAACGTGCTGAGGAGTTTTGGAAATCTATGAAACTTGATCTGGCAAAATATCCCATCTTTGCCCTGGCGGGCGGCCTTGCCGCGGCATATCTTTTAATATACACGATGCCGCAGGCGGCGGAGCAGTTTGCGCTGAACAGCAAGCTCTATGCTGGCGAGTTCTATCGTATCATTACCTACCAATTTGTGCACATGGACAAAAACCACCTGCTGGAAAACTTTATAGGTTTGGGCCTTGTTGCGGGAATTGCAACAGAGCTGAAAACTACCTTGAAGGATTTCTCAGCTGTTTACTTGCTTGCAGGAATTCTTGCTGCCTTGCCGCTTTTCTTTTTCCTTAACTTAACACTGCTCGGAGCCTCGGCTGCGATATTTGGCGCGTTCGGCTTCACAGCCTTGGAAGCCGGAAAATTCAAAATAAAGCCAGAGCATATCATAATAGCAATTACAGGACTGGTTTTTGCAAAAACAATTTACGCGGCAGCAACCTGCGGCACATCCTGTGAAAGCTTTTCCTTCAGTTTGAGGCAGGACAGCGGACACCTTCTTGGCCTGCTGTTTGGCATAGGCGCATTTTATTTCATACGCAAATCCGCGCCGCATTTCAATAAAAACAAAAGGTTTGTCCTGCGAGGTTCACAATGGCTCGAGTAGCAAAGCTCTGGAGAGAAGATGAAAACACGATTTGATGCAGAGTTAATCCTCAAAGCCAAGAGGGGCTGTCAACTTCTGCGGAGCATGGTGTTTAGGGATTCCCCTCGTCGATGGAGAAGAAATGACTAGAATACAAACTGCAATCCCAGGATTTGACAAGATGCTGCGCGGCGGATTTTTGCCGGGGAGAAATATTCTGCTGTCAGGCCCCGCTGGCAGTGGCAAGACAACATTTGCGGCGCAATACCTGTACAATGGAGTCATGCTGCATAACGAGCCCGCCCTGTATGTAACACTGGAGGAAAGTCCCGACAAGATTTACGAGGACATGGCAAAATTTGGCTTTAATCTGAAGCGGGCTGAGAAGCGCGGCCTTAGGATTATCGGCGGCCCCATATCCTCTGTGACGGGATACATGGACAAGGTTGACGCAAAGGTGCATGACATAATTGAGGAAATAAAGGAGATCATCAAAGAGAACGGCATCAAGAGGGTTGCAATAGACTCCATAAACCTTTTTACAATGCTTTTGGAGAAGGACTCTGACAAGCGCAGAGCGCTTGCAGCACTAGGCAATATGCTGTCCTCATCAGGCTGCACCTCCCTTTTGCTGTCAGAAACAAGGGAAGGTACGATGAGATTGTCAAGGTATGGAATTGAAGAGTTTGTCGTTGACGGTGTTGTAGTTCTTTATCTTGCAAGGCAGGGCTCGCAGTTCGTGCCCGGCATTGCCATCAGAAAAATGCGCGGCACGGAACATGACAAGGAAATCAAGTTGTACAGGATAACAGAGAAAGGGGTTGTCGTATATCCTGAGGAGACGCTATTTACAAATATCTAGATTTAATTAGCACAAAGGTTAAAAGACTGCACAATATATTAGTTATATGGTGGACGGAAAGCAAGTCGTGACTCAGGAATTCATAGTGAAAGATCCATCTATAGCAGGTGGGGCACCAACTATCAAAGGAACTAGAATCAGGGTATCTGATATAGTAATAGAATTTGAATATTGGGGAAAAACTCCAGATGATATAATAAGAGCACATCCTCACTTAAGTTTAGCACAGGTTCATGCAGCACTAGCATACTATTACGAGCATGTCGCTGAAATTAAGGCTGAAATATCTTCTAATGAAACTATTGTTTCTGAGCTAAAACAAAAGCTCAGCCACTAATGTTATCTGATATTCTCATTTATTGTGATGAAAGCGTTGACATAGCAGTTGTGGAGGCTCTAAAGCGTCGCGGCATTAATGCTACAAGTGCTAGAGACGAAGGCAAGCTTGGCCTAGCTGATGAGGAACAGCTTAAGTTTGCAGTCCAAAAGAAAGCTGTAATATTAACGCATGACCCTGATTTTCTAAGGCTTGTTGTCAAGAAAGTGTTGCAACATTGGGGAATCTTCTTTGCTGAGAAGCGCAAATTATCTATTGGTACTATTGTACGCAAAATAGAGCTCTTTGCCAGCACGGCAAGAGCTGACGATCTTAAAAATCGCATAGAATTTCTGTAATTGTAATCAACATTTAACTAGTCTTGAAATTGGTTTCAAACAAGTGCTCGATGCACCGGACAAAGGCATTGTTGTATATCCTGAAGAAACATTATTCAATCAGCTTTAGGCATGCTCATGTTGAACAGTTGTTCCAAACATTTTGCAAAAGCCTTGTTCAAAACCCATACACCCATATCCCTGCCGTAGTGCAGGCTTGTGTCGTCAGGTATTGGCTCCACAATCAGGGCTGTGCGGTCGTCTGCTATCATTAAAGTTGTGTGCGCCTTGTCAATGTGCCTGCAGGTAAATCCATTGAGGTGCTGCATCTCATTGGACAGCTTGGCTCCTACTGGAGCCAGGACACTGAATTTGATCCCGCGGGACTTTGCGGATTTAAAGTGCGGCATCATTACTTTAAGCCGCTCGAGGCCTGCTGCAGTCGTCATAATGCAGACATTTTTCTGCGCATTTTCAACAAGCTCCTGCATCTTTTGGTTTATCGTAGAGCGGCCATTAAGTATCCAAAAATTATTCTGCGAATCCATCAGTTTTTTGTTTTTGTTAAAAACCGGCTCCAGATGCTGCAGCAGCGTGCTCTGTATCCTTTGCAATTTTTCCTGCGTCGACCTCTTGATTTTATCAACGCTCTCCTGTGGCGAGATTGCCCTGTACTTGGCGGGCTTTGTCGGCAAGACCTGCACAAAGCCTTTTCTCGCCAGGCTGTCGATAACTTCATACACTTTCCCATAGGGAATTCCTGTTATCCCGCTGACAGTTTTTGCAGTTGTCACGCCTTCTGAAACCAAGGATAAATAAACCCGCGCCTCATATCTGTTCAGCCCTAAGTCTAGCAAGGTTGACTCTATAATTTCTTGGGTTGGCTTATTTTCTACATTTGATTCTGCAGCCATCTTTCATTTTGGATTGTATTGCATACTACACTAAATATATATGAGGGAGGTCACAGTATGTTACAAATGTGCCTCAGATAAATTTTGCACCAGCGAAGATAAAGAGCTTCTTTCAAACCCTGCGGATGTTACCATTGTTCTCCCTATTTGGAAGATAACAATGGCAGATTTAAGCTGAATGCCTAACATGTTAACTACTCAAAATACTCATTTATGATCTTTCTCTCGGCAGCCCTCAGCATTTCTAGAACAGTTGCTGTAGAGACGCCGGACAGCTTTGCCAGTCCCCTGATGCCTATCTTTTTTGGAAAATCAAAATAGCCAAGCTCGTGCGCAATCTTAAGCACCTGGTGCTGTTTCATAGTCAGCTCCCCTACGGCAACATCCTTGAAACTGACATCTAAAATCTTATTGTGCCTTGCAAATTCTTTCAGCCTTCTTTCAAAAATAGTTTTGCTTTTGATAAAAATCGACTGCACCAAAATTTTGTCACGCACAGCAATCTTGTGCAAAAAACAGTTCGTCAAGCCAGTGTCGTCCCAGAATTGCCCGTTCCCCATATCACTGATGACAAGCTTGACCAATAGCGTCTTTTGGTCTATTATCTCGTGATTGAATTTCTTCAGTCCTGGCATGCTTTGGGCAGCTTTTGCTGCAGCCTTCACGTCGGTAGAAGCGCTCAAAGTGACCTTGCACAAGATATGCATATTCCTGCCAACCATTTTCCTGCTTAGAAAAACAATTTCAGAGACAAACCCCATCATCTTTTCTATGTCGGGGTTTGTGATTTTAGTCTGCAGCGTGACCTTATACATACCGCTGTTTACCCTAGCATACAATCTTATTAAGCCTTGCCAGCAAGCTTCTGCAGTTCAGCCATGTATTTCTCGTGCTCATATCTCCAGCTGCAGGTCTTTGGGTCGAACACTTTTGAGTAATCGAATTTCATATAATGGCGTGCTTTGCTGTAATAACTTCTGTACTCATCCATGTCAAGCAAAACGACTCTAGTTTTAAAATTGGGATTGCAGTTTTCAGGCAGTAATCTTGACATTATGAAATTCATTTTATCCAAATTTGTAATAAGATAAACGCCCAATTTTCCAGAATTGTTACGCCCTATTAAAAATCGCGACATAACTGAACTTTTGGCCAACGACTCCAGAAAACTGTGGATTGTAGTCTGATTTTTTAATTTAAGCAGCATAAATAAAATCACGCTTTTATTATGGAAAGGCAAATAATCTATTCGCGTTTGAAGAAAGAAGTTGTCGGCATTCTTGTTAATTTCTCCTATGGTCTCCTGCACAAGTTTGATCCCGACAGAATCTTTTCTAGTTCGCCTTTTACTCGTGCTTTTGACATAGTTCCAGATATTTTGGCCTAATTTGCTCTTCGCATTGAACCAAACTTTTCTAGAAGACCAGTGTTCGCGCAAATATTCAAACAAAACAGGTATTACGAGCGGATTTCTAGCTATAAGTTCTGACCTGCTATAATTTTTCTTAAGGTTATGTTCCAACAAGTTAATGTAATAACTCACAT
>DATEUM010000003.1:0-3011 GCA_035283085.1 Candidatus Nanoarchaeia archaeon | reverse complement strand
TGCGTTGAGATACACACTGCCTAACTCATGGATACATTTCATTGCCTTTGTAAACGAAAACGCAATTGACTCTGTGAAGAAAAGGATTGAAGAAATAGCAAAATCTGCGGGCAAGAAAGCCACTATAAAGAGCTGGCGATTGATGGGCAGCTATTCCCCTAGCACAAATAGGTATACTTTTGATATCTTTGTAAAATGAACTTTTTACAAAAGTTCAATCAAAACGTTCTGATCAACCTCTCGTTAAGAGGTTGAGTGGGGTCGCCCGGATTTGAATTTCTCGCTTTCCAGCAATTGCTGAAAGGCTCCGAGATGTGCCGCTCTGGAGGCGGCCGTACTGTACCTCCAACGTTAGAGGCTTCTAACAGTCGTCCGAGTTATACTACGACCCCGTAAAAAGTGTTTTATATTGGCGTTTTTAAAGGATTTGTATCGCACATGGCCAAAGCTAAAGCTGACGATTTTGTCGTGACGCCCTGGGAAGTCAAGGGCAAGATAGATTACTCAAAACTGATCAAGCAGTTTGGCACCGAACCATTGACTCCTGATCTTCTTAACCGAATGAAGAAGCACACTAAGGAATTGCATTTCATGCTAAGGCGCGGCTTGTTCTTTTCCCACAGGGATTTGACCTGGTTATTGAATGAGTATGAAAAGGGAAACAAGTTCTTTTTGTATACTGGCAGAGGGCCTAGCGGACCTATGCACATAGGGCATTTGATACCTTTTGTTTTCACCAAATGGCTGCAGGATGCCTTTGGCGCCGAGGTATGGGTACAATTTACTGATGACGAGAAATTTTTGTTCAGCAAAGATGAAAATGCCAAACTAGACACGTACACCAACTATGCCTTAGATAATGCTTTGGATGTAATAGCTGTAGGATTTGATCCAAAGAAAACTCATTTCCTGATAGACTCCGATCCGAAAAGCGCAGGTGCGATGTATAGGGAAGCTGTAAAATTTTCCAGAAGGCTTACTGCCAGCACCGCAAAGGCTGTCTTTGGCTTTTCTGACAGCGATAATGTGGGCCGTTTCTTTTACACAAGCATGCAGGCAGTTCCTGCTTTCCTCCCCTCTATTTTGAAGGGGAAGAATGTCCCATGTTTAATTCCGCTAGGAGTTGATCAGGATCCTCATTTCAGAGTTGCTAGAGATATTTTGCCAAAGTTGGGATACCCGAAACCTGCGCTTCTGCACGGAAAACTTGTGGCAGGTTTATTGGAGGGCGGCAAGATGTCTGCCTCAGTTCCCCATAGCGCAATCTGGCTGTCTGATACGGAAGAACAAGTCAGGGAAAAGATCGTCAAACACGCTTTCTCCGGCGGCCGCAGCACCTTGGAAGAACATAGAAAATTAGGCGGCATTCCTGAAGTAGACGCGAGCTATCAATGGCTGCATGCCTTCTTTGAGCCTGATGACAAGAAGATACAAAAAATATACAACGATTACAAGTCTGGCAAGATGCTGACTAGCGAATTGAAGAATTATTTTACCGAAAAAGTTGTGGCCTTCTTAAAAGAGCATCAAAAGAAGCGAGAGCTAGCCAAGAAACAGCTGGACAAGTTTATGTTTAAGCCCTGAATAGCAGGGCTTAAATGACTTTCTTATTTCTGTAAGGCATGAAAGGCATATTGCTGTCTATTGTGGCTGGCTTGTTCCTTGCAATAGGGCTTATTTTAATTGGGGAAAGTTTCCAACAACCCTCTGCAGTAATATCTATAACATTTGATGACGGCTATGTTTCGCAATACGATGCGGCAGAAATTTTAGAAGGCTATGGCTGGAAAGCCACATACTATATTCCATCAAACCTAGTTGGCAAAGAGTTTGAAGGCGTACCAATAATGTCTGGAGAGCAAGTGCTAGACCTGCAGGGCAGAGAGCATGAGATAGGGGCGCACACTGCAGATCACGTCAGGGCAGTAAACAGTTCTGATGCTATTTATGAGACGCAGCTGATTATGGGCAAGGATATTTCTGGCGTAATCGCGGAAAATTTTGCATTCCCTTACAACGACCATTCAAAGGAATCTTTGGCGCTGAAACATTTCAACACAGTGAGAAATTCAGAAGGTGGCATCAATAATATTACTAACAGGAGCCTTGATGGCCTTGCCCTGACTCATAACAATTATCTGGTTTTGGAAGATTATCTTGCTAAATTAGAGGAAAATGGCGGCTGGCTTATCATTTTGGTGCATGATATAAATGAAAATCCCAGGGAAGACATTGATTTGGCGCCAGAAGAATTTGCTTGGGTTTTGCAGACCATAAGAGATTCTAATTTTGAAGTCAAAACAATTGAAGAGGTCTATGATGGCAAGGCTTGATTATGTCGACATCTGGCGCGGAATTCCTCTGATAGTAATGGTCTTTATCCAGATTTTCGATTATCTCTGGACTAAAAACATTTATGCTGACGTGCCTTTTTATGCCCCTGAGATAAATTCAATAACTTGGGTTCCACCTGTATGGCTCTTCACTTTTGTTGTTGGAATAAGTGTTTTATTATTAATAGAAAAGCTCGGAGACAAGGCCAGCATCAGCTCTGTAGCTAAGAGATATCTCCCATATGTTCTAATCAGTCTCCCATTCACCTGGTTTATGTGGAATATTTCCACATACTTGGGGTGGAACGAAGCAATCCAAGGCCTCGGCTTGACAGCAGTTTTTGCCGCAGCAATTTTGCTGAAAAAGCCGAAGAACAAGACTTTGCTGTTGCTAGTTTTTGGAATCTCCATACTTCATGTGCTGCTCAACTCCTGGGAGGCTAACTTCTTTGAATATCCATTAACATTTTCCCTGGCAAGCGCCGCAACAGTTGCGGCTAATGCGCTTTGGAGAGGATGGTTTTCAATTACAAACCTTCTGCCATTCATGTTAGCCGGAGTTGTATTCTTCAAACTAGTAAGAATGGGTAAGTCTAAGGCCAAGATAGGGCTTCTAGCCGGAGCGTTCGTGTTGGCTGCTGTCGCCCTTCATTTTGTCGGACTTCCAATTGACTTTTA
>DATEUM010000002.1:0-5727 GCA_035283085.1 Candidatus Nanoarchaeia archaeon | reverse complement strand
CACCTCAGGGCGCCCGCCACTTTTAACTTAATCTTTTATATAATTTCCATATAGTTACCTTTAAATAACTATTTAGTCCTGTATTGAAAAATGGCAACCAAAAACACCAAAATAAAGCCTCTCCTTAAGGGTGTCTTGTTTGGTGTACTATTATTCGCAGGCCTCTATGGCAACATAGTCTTGCACGAATTGGGACATTTCTCCGCTGCCAGCTATTTGGGCTTGGATCCAGAGATGCACTTGTTCGAGCCGGCAGAAAATCCAACAGGTTTTGGTTTCCTTGCGCAGGACAATTATGTCAGCTACACAAGCGCCACTACAGAACTTAGTTTCAACGATTTCCTTGTTGCCCTTGCAGGGCCGCTGGCAAATTTTATTTTAGCGGGAATTTTATTTGTTGCATTTTTGATGATACCTAATACTAAGCCAACATTGAAAGCAGCAGTCGTTATGCTGATGATACCGTCACTTTTGTCAGCGGTTGCAAATTTGTTTCCAAACCCGGGGGTAGATGGCTACGTGGTATGGAGTTACCTTAGGTAAAATGGTCAAGGCTGAAATATTACGCCCGGAAGAAACGATTAAACTGCATGGCCGCACAAGCCAAATTGGTTCAAAGGATAGGCAAACTTAAAAACCATATTCTTTGTTCTTTTTTGAGATGGCATTCAAAAAAGGCGACTTTGTGGAGATCGATTTTGTGGGCAAGGTCAGCAGCAATGAACAGGTTTTTGACTCGACTATAGAGAAGAAGGCGCCTGCTGTTGTATGCCTTGAAAGCGGTATGCTGTTCCCGCTCGTCGACAAGACTATTGAAGGAAAGAATGTTGGTGACGAGTTTGAATTAGAATTAAAGGCCGATGATGCATTCGGCCAGAGGAATCCAAAATTAGTGCAGCTGACAAACATCAATGTTTTCAGGAATCAGGGATTGAATCCTGTCCCAGGATTGCAGGTAAATATTGACGGAATGATTGCTACAATAAGAAGTGTTTCGGGCGGAAGAGTTACAATAGATTTCAACCATCCTCTTGCCGGCAAAAATCTTAAAGTCTGGGTAAAAATCAGGAAACTTGTTACAGATGCAAAGGAAAAATTAATCGCTTTGCTGAAAGACTGGAACCCTTCTATCGAAATCAAGGAAAAAACAATAGAAATCAAGATGGACCGGGAGCTGCAGGGGCCAGTAGCAGACATAAAGATAAAGCAGCTCAAGGATTTGATACCAGAAATAAAGGATAAGGAGATAAAATTCCTTGCAGCTAAGGGGTAAGTCTTTGGTTAGCAGCAATCAAAGCTTTCTCAATGCCGCGAAGCCCTAAATTGTGAGATTCCCCTCGTAAAGGGTTGTGTATTCTGGTGAAGATAAATCTTTTTAAAGAACTTTTTACCTCATGTTAGTTGTACTAGAGGTGCAATGGCATATATTCCTCAGAATATCAAACGTGATTTTGCAGTAAGCCCTGTTGATGAGGAGCTTGAACGGCTTTTATCCGCGAAAAAGGCCAGGATTAAGGTTGTTGGAATCGGCGGAGCAGGCAACAATACCCTCAATAGGATTGCTGAAATTGGAATAGTGGGCGCAGAGACCATTGCAATCAATACTGACGCGCAGGATTTGCTTGCAACGCTTGCTGACAAAAAGATTTTGATAGGAAAAGAGCTTACGGGCGGTTTAGGTGCAGGCTCTGACCCAAAGGTAGGCGAGGAAGCTGCCAAGGAAACAGAGTCTGAAATCAAGGAATCGTTGAGGGATGCACATCTTGTCTTTATTACATGCGGCCTAGGCGGAGGCACTGGAACAGGAGCAGCTCCTGTTGTTGCAGAAGTCGCAAAGAAAATGGGAATTCTTACAGTGGCAATTGTCACAATACCATTCACAATGGAAGGCCACAAAAGGTTTGAGAATGCGACAGGCGGCCTCGAAAGATTGGAAGGCTATACTGATACCTTGATTGTAATCCCTAATGACAAATTGATAGAATTGGCCCCTGATTTGCCACTTCATACCGCATTCAAAGTTGCTGATGAAATTCTTACAAATGCAGTCAAAGGCATTGCAGAACTGATAACAAAGCCAGGCCTGATTAACTTGGATTTCGCAGACATACGCACAGTAATGACAGACGGAAAGATAGCAATGATAGGCGTAGGCGAATCTGATACTGAGAACAGGGCAATCGAGGCAGTGGAAAAGGCCATAAGAAACCCATTGCTCGATGTGGAAATAGCGGGCGCTACAGGAGCCCTGATAAATGTTTCCGGGGGCCCGTCAATGACTTTGGATGAAGCCCAGAAAGTGGTTGAAGCAGTTTCTTCAAAACTGGACGACAAGGCAACAATAATCTGGGGCGCCCAGATAAGCCCAGAATTGCAGAACACAATCAGGGCGATGCTCGTAGTGACGGGGGTAAAGAGCCCGCAAATATTCGGGCCAAAGCAGACCTTGAGCGGAAAGAGAAAAGCAGAATTATCAACCAATTTGGGAATAGAATTTATAGACTAAAAGTTTAAATACTAACTAGCGATATTTGCAGACAAGTGAAATTAATGTCCAGGCAATACCAGTACGGCGTTTTTACGGACAATAACGGTACGATGGCTGTCGTAATACCTAATGCATATTTCAGCTGCAAGAAACAGGTAGAAGGTTATAGGGCGGGCATAGGCGTAAAGGAAGATATGTCTGACACCCTCATAGGAAAGCTTGCAAATTTGGTGCCAGAAACCCACAAAAAGTATTTCGAACAGGCCCTGGCCCAGGAGCGAAAACGGGAGAGGCGCGGCTGGGTATCGTTTGAAACTGTAGAAGGCAAGTTCATACCGTACAAAACATAAGACAGGGAGCAAGGGTAAAAAACCTTTTAAACCTATTATTTGCTCTAGTAGATATTATGGATTTAAATCAAGGTCAGAGCGGAGAAAGAAAGGGCGAGACTCCTGAAACTAGTGGTAATTCTCAAGATCATCAATCTCAAGCCCCTGCTGAGAAGCCAAAATTTTCCATGAAGATTCCCCAGCTAGGTTTGTCAGGGAAGAAATTCTACATGCCAAAACTCCGCATGCCCAACCTGAAGGAAAAGTTCACAGAGTATGCCCGTGTTTTGAAAGTCACAAAAAGGCCGGACTCTGTTGAGTTCAAGACAATTGTAAAGGCATCTGGCATAGGAATTACAGTCATAGGAGTAATGGGTTTCATAATTGCTGTAATAGTGCAGCTGATACAAACATTGTAAAATGGCATATGCATTTATCACTAGACGTGCAAAGGAATCCTCATGCATAATGGCGAGCAGGAAAGCAGCCTTTGTGTTGAGAGATTTCTCAGCCAATGCAGCAAGGAGCTTGGCTTAAGATGGCGCTTTATGTCGTCCGCACTACGGTAGGAAGGGAAGCGCAGGTAGTTGATTTCCTGGCTTCCAATGCCAAGAAAGTAAAGGGAGTTTATGCTGTTTTCTTTCCCCACGGAATGGCTGGCTATATCCTCGTGGAGGCTGACAATCCCGACATAATAAAACAGATTTCCGCAGGAGTTCCTTATGTCGGCGGCGTCCTGAGGACCCCTACAAAAATGGCTGAAATAGATCACATGGTAGAGTTCAAGCCAGAACAGGTAGCAGTCAACAAAGGCGACATCGTGGAAATAATCGCAGGGCCTTTCAAGGGCGAGAAAGCAAAGGTCACCAGGATTGACGTGCAGAAATCCCAGGTAGTCCTCGAGTTGCTGGAAGCCGCAATACCTATACCAATCACCTTAAATCTTGATTCTATAAAGGTGCTTACAAAAGCAGAGCAGACAGAGGCTGAAAAGAAGGATAATGGCGAGCGAAACAGTTAGTTTGTTGGTAAGAGGCGGAGCAGCAACTGCAGGCCCGCCCCTCGGCCCTTCGCTGGCAGGCAAAGGGATTAACATAGGCACTGTTGTTCAGCAAATCAATGAAAAAACTAAGGAAATGAAAGGCATGGACGTGCCTGTAAAGGTTGTTGTCGACCTTGACAAAAAGAGTTTTGATATTCAAGTCGGCTTGCCGCCTTCATCTGCTTTGCTGATAAAGGAAGCAGGAATAGAGAAAGGTTCCAGTGCAGCAGGCAAGAAATTAGTTGCAGTCCTGAAAATTGAGCATCTCATCAGAGTTGCAAAAATAAAATCCGGTGTTTTATCTGGAAAAACATTGAAGGACAAGGTCAAGGAGCTGGCAGGAAGCTGCAAGTCTCTCGGAATTTTAGTTGAAGGAAAGGACGCCCGTGAAGCTCAAAAAGAAATCGATGCCGGAAAATATGATGACCAGATAAAGAAGGAAAAAACTGAATTAAATTCTGAAGAGATGTCTGGGTGGAAAGAAATGCAGGCCAAAGTAAAGGAAGAGCTGGTGAAAGTGGAAGCCGCAGAGAAGGCAGCCGCAGAAGCAGCAGCGCAGGCAGCAGCAACAGCAACACCAGCAGCCGGGGCGCCAGCAGCCGCAACACCAGGGGCAGCGGCTCCAGCAGCAGCGCCTGCAGCAAAGAAGGAAGAAAAGAAGAAGTAATTAGACTTTAAACTTATTCCAATATTTTTTAATAATTTTGTTTGTTAGGAACGGTTTAACATCCCTGTTTTGAAAATAATAATTTCTAATATCGCTTTTTGCTGGCTTTCGCAGAAGAAATTTCAAGTTTTTCCAATGGTAATTATGGCATAAAACTACAAGTTTGGCGCGGGGATATTTGCTTTTAATTTTGCTAAGCGTTTTAGCCATAAATCTCTCACGTAAATAATTCCAAATGGCATTCACTTCTCCGCCAGTCCCCTTAATACTCGTTAATTCAACCGGCCCATCCATGCTAAATAGAAGCACTCGTTTGCTCTTTTTCCGTAGTTTTTCTATCGCTTCAAAAATTTTAATAGCCCCAATCAGATGAGGATATTCCTTAGCGTGTTTGCGCAAATTCACCTTTAACGCAGCCCATTTTTTAGATTTATCAAATTTGAACTCCCGGGGCCATTCAAATACTATTGCATAAGGCTCTAACTTTAAAATTTGTTTGGCATGTCTTGTGGAAACCTTAACAGAATGTTTTGGTTCGTCTAAATGTATCAGAGGCATTGCACTACTCTTTAGGCTTTTGTTTCAGCTTATCCAGCTCCTTTCTCTGCTCTTTCCATTCCCTGAAAAATCGCTCTGATGTTTTTGGAAGCTGTTCTCCCTGTACCGAGAAGACTTCAGAGGCTGCATCGAGGTATGACTTTTCCTTTTGTGCCTGTTCAATGGCCCTTTTCCCAGATACAAGTTCTATCCTGATGACCCCGTCCTGCAATTTTTTGCTTCCCAGCAGCTTGATTGTGCCAACTTCTATTGTATTGCTGCAGTGCGTGCCGCCGCAGGCTTCCAAATCAACACATTCTATGGAAACAATCCTTACAGAGGCGCCGGGGAAAGTTCCGCCCTGATAGATTTTCATGCCGTATTTCTGCTCTGCCTCTGTCCTTTTCAAAATCTTTTTCACCACAGGGATTTGTGCGAGCACAGCATCATTTGCCCTTCTCTCCAGTTCTGCAAGTTCTTCCTTGCTGAGCGTCTGGAAGTGCGTAATATCAATTCTAGCCTTTTCAGGAGTCTTTTCCACTCCTGCCTGCCATATGTGATTTCCCAATTGGCTGTGTGATAGGCCATTAATGATATGGATTGCTGTGTGGTGCCTCATCAGCTGCAGCCTCCTGTCCCAGTCAAGTTCGCAGTGCACGATATC
>DATEUM010000001.1:0-2255 GCA_035283085.1 Candidatus Nanoarchaeia archaeon | reverse complement strand
TAATAGATGCCGATTTTTACTTGGCGTCGGACCGCGGTTATCCAGAATTTGGTGCCTGGTTTGCAAGTAGGGGTTTAGTAGTTGATTTGCAAAAAGAATTCATTAAATTAGGGATGCACCCAAAGGTTAGATTAGACACAGAGTATTATGATAAAAGATGGAAAAAACACATAATTAGGCACCAAATAAGAATCAGAAAAAAGGCTGATGTAAAAATCTGGTTTGAAAAAATTGGTACAAAAAGTAAAAAGCTTTATAATAGATATTTTGAGCTGTTAGGGTAAGCTCCTGTCGTCTAGAGGCAAGATATTGCCGGACAACCCGGTCAAGGATCGCGGATTCTCAATCCGCTGGCGCGAGTTCAAATCTCGCCGGGAGCACTATTTTTTCCCTAATTTCCCTTACAAGTCCGGGGTAAAGTTTTGCTAGCTCTGCGAGCGTAGACTCGAGGCCTTGATTGTATTCTGTAAGATAGATGCGCTCGTCATTAAACAAGCCATAACCGCACAGCTTCTGCAAAACCTGCGATAGGCTTGTGGGCCAAGCAACGCTGTTGAAAACAAATTCCAAATGCGCGCCGTAGGGCTGATATTCTGCGAATGTCCTATTTTTAGGGCTAAGTGCGGGCTGGTTTATCCTTTGGACAGACCAGAAATCTTTCACATAATCTTCAACAAGTTCACTTAATGTATTTACTTCATTGCTAATATCGCCGGGAATTTCGCCTTCAATTATGTATCCGGACGACCAATCCAAATATGCTTTCTTCCTGTCGCCGGACAACATGACTTTCCCGTAAGCGACATCGTTGAAAGCTTCCTTGTATTCAAGTCCCCCTTCTATCGGCGGACCTCTAGGAACCAAATACAGGCTTGTCTGGAAAGGAAAACTCTGTTGAATGCCATCTATGTGAACAAATTGGGCTATCTCTAAATCTGATAGAGTGGCCTGCCTCCCGAGCATCCACTTATTAGGTACTAAAAGGATTTAAGCTTTGCCAATGCGAGTTGCTTGCTGACGAAATTGGGTTAAGTCCAGACTTAATGGCTGCTTAGAACTTTTGCGACGCACCACACAAGAAAAAGCTTGTGCTTTTTCTGTGCCCAAGAAAATTGTTAACAATTTTCTGGTCCATCTGAACATTGTTCAGATCGGCCCCGCTGAACTTCATTCAGCTTGGTGTTGAGGGATAACACAAGGTAGTTACTTAATTTTGTTCCACATCGATTCGTAGAAGTTTTCATTGATATCTCCAAGAGCACAGTCAAACCTTGACACAGTGCCTGCTTTTCCATCTTGATAATCATCGCCAACAGCTGTTTTCAAGTACCATGCATAATTCGGCTCGGCGCCTTCCTCAAGCCTGTGCCACTTGTTATCGATACCATAAATGGCAAGGGTCTCTTCCTTTTCTGACAAATCCGTTTCCCTAATTATCTGTCTCCTTAAAGATTCTGCCGCCTGAATTGAAGGATATCTGCTGATATGTTTTATCTTGAAAGCCAAGTCTTTGTGGTCAACATCACGCTCTGCGAGAGTCTCTATTTTAATTTCATAATCGTCTCTGGCTGCGGTTATGCCTTCATCAAAAGCTGTAAGGATCAAGGCTTTGCTCGTTGACCTTTCGAATTCATTTCGCAGGCCATAGCGGCCGATGGGATCCGCACCTTCGGCGTACAATTCATTGTCAACGCGCCACACAATATGTCCTGGTCCCATTGACAAGACAGAATCAGCAGTTCCAAAGACAACGCCATGCTTATAGTCAAGCCCGTCTGGCGCTACAAAGGATTCCAGGGATTTTTGGGGGTTTATTTTCAAGTAAACATACCTGTTGCCCAAATTTATCGGAGTGAAGTTATTTGCCTTTACCACTGCCGCAATTTCTTTTAGGTTGTCGTCAAGTTTTGCAATCATCTTATCAACGTCTATATTATAACTTGCCCAGAAAATGTTTTTCTTGTGCTGCGGGGCATTCTCATTCTGCTGAAGGTCGTACAACTGTTCCCTGCACAGTGCATCATAAAACTCAGACCTCATGTTTCTGGCCCGGCCATCCCCTGACTGCAGGGATTCTTCAAGTGATTCAACGCCTTCAATGCCAACAGGCTTCATAATTGCGGGGTAAAATACCAGCACATCCTTGTGCAGTCCTGTTTCCCAATTTATCTTCAATGATTTTGCCAATAATTTTCTCCTCTCTTCAGCATAGTTGAAGTCTTTCCATTTTGTCCTTCCTTTTTGGCCCATGGTCT